>JAEXKM010000316.1 GCA_023445705.1 Pseudomonadota bacterium | reverse complement strand
CACGGTCGGCCCGGCCGGTCAGCATGATCACCGCCGTCTTCGAGGTCGGGCCATGGGCGCGGATCGCGCGCAGCAGGCCAAGGCCGTCGAGCTTGGGCATGTTGAAGTCGGTGATGACCAGGTTCGCCGGCGCACCGATCAACTGGCGCAAAGCCTCCTCGCCATCGGGCGCCTCGCGAGTGTTGGCGATGCCCAGGGCGTTCAGGCTGGTGCGGATCAGCGAGCGCATGGTCTGCTGGTCGTCGACGATCAGGGTCTTGATGCTGGCGGCGGCGGGCATCACGCGCTCCTTTGATGGTCTGCGGCAGAGCAGAGATTGAGAATGGCCGGGCCCATCCGGGAAAGGCCGTACTGCCTTTCCACGGCGCCCATTTCGAAGGCGACCCTCGGCATGCCGTAGACGACGCTGGAGGACTCATCCTGGCCCAGGGTGTGGGCGCCGGACTTACGCATGTTGAGCAGGCCGGCCGCGCCGTCGCGGCCCATGCCGGTCAGGATCACGCCGACCGATGGGCGGTTCAGCTTGGCGACGGATTCGAACAGGACATCCACGGAGGGACGGTGTCCGTTCACCGGTTCGCCTGGACGCAGGCGGACGACGGGTTGCGAGACGCCGGCGACTTCCATGTGCTGGTCGCCGCCCGGTGCGACGTAGACGTGGCCAGGAAGCAGGCGATCGCCGTCCTTGGCCTCTGTGACGTGGGCGCCGGAAATCTTGTCGAGGCGGGCGGCGAAGCTCTTGGTGAAGGTCGCCGGCATGTGCTGGGTGATGACGGTCGGGGGACAGGTCGCCGGGAACGTCGCCAGGATGGTCATCAAGGCTTCGACCCCGCCCGTGGACGATCCGATCGCCAGCACGCAGTCGGAGGCGCGATAGTTTCCGTCACGCTCGGCAGGTGTCACGGGCCCTGCGTAGGGCTTCACACGGGCGCGCGCCGCCGCCTTCACCTTGGCGGTCAGTTCGGCGAAGGCTTCTTGCGCCGTGACGCCGCCGACGGGCTTGCCGATGCAGTCGACGGCGCCGAGTTCCAAGGCCGCCAGGGTGACGTCGGCGCCCGCCTGGGTCAGGGTCGAGACCATCACCACCGGTGTCGGCCGCAGGCGCATGATCTTCTCGAGGAATTCGAGGCCGTTCATCTTCGGCATCTCGACGTCGAGAGTGACGACGTCGGGATTGAGCTTCTTGATCTGCTCGCGCGCTTCCAGCGGATCGTTGGCGAAGCCAAGGACTTCGATTTCGGGGTCGCGCTTCAACGCCGCACCGATCAGGCCGCGCATGGTGGCGCTGTCATCGACCACGAGGACGCCGATGGTCATTGGCCCGCTCCCTTGAGCGCGTAGGTCGTCAGGCCGGTGGTCTCGAACAGCGAAGCGGCCGGGCCGGTCACCCGCTCGGAGTGACCGATGTAAAGCGCGCCGCCCGGCTCCAGGATGGGCGCGAAGCGGCTCCAGATCCGCTCCTGGGTCGGCTCATCGAAATAGATCACCACGTTGCGGCAGAAGATGGCGTCGAACTTGCCGCGCATCGGCCAGTCGCCGATCAGGTTCAGTTCGCGGAAGGCCACGAGTTCGCGCAGCTCGTCAGCGACTTCCCAGCCCGCGGTCGCCTTCTTGAACCACTTGCGGCGCAGGTCGAGCGGCACGGGAGAGACAGCTTCCTCGCGATAGATGCCGGCCTTGCCCTCGGCGACCATGTTGGGGTCGATGTCGGTCGCGAGGATCTTCACATCGAGATTGGCGGCTTCGGGCAGCGCCTGGAGCACGGTGATGGCCATGGAGTAGGGCTCTTGACCATTGGAGCAGGCCGCCGACCAGAGGCGCACGCGGCCGCCCCGGCGGGCGCGCTCGGCGAGCTTCGGCATGATGACTTCGCGCAGGTGGTCGAAGTGATGCGGCTCGCGGAAGTAACGGGTCACGTTGGTGGTGAGCGCGGCCATCATCGCCTGACGCTCGTCGACGCCCTGATTGCCCTCGACCAGCGCGCAGTATTCACGGAACGAGCGCAGGCCGAGAGAGCGTAGGCGCTTGGCCAGGCGCGAATAGACGAGCGCCGCCTTGCCCTCCGCAAGCGCAATGCCGGCGTGGCTATGCAGGATCTGGGCGATCTTGCGGAAATCCTCGTCGGTGAACAGGAACTCGCCTTCGACCAGGCCGGCTCCGCCCCCCCGGGCGCGCGTGTCGGCGCTTGTCGTCATGCCGCTTCGGCCTCGGTCTCCGGCAGCACCCGGTCCAGGGAGATCAGGCTCACCATCCGTCCGTCGATGGCGAACAGGCCCTTCACGAACGTCTTCACTTGGTCGCAGGCGACGTCGGGCGTCGGCTGGACCATGTCGTCGCTGACGTTGATGATGTCGCTCACGGCCTCGACCAGCAGGCCCAGGGTGCGGCCGCCGACATTGACGACCATGATCACGTGGCGGGCGCTCGGCTCGCTGGTGGTCAGGCCGAGGCGGGCGCCCAGGTCGACGATCGGCAGCACGGCGCCGCGCAGGTTGATCACGCCCTTCATGAACGAGGGGGTGCGCGGCAGGGGCGTGGCCGGGGTCCAACCACGGATTTCCCGCACCTGCATGATGTCGACGCAGAACTCCTGGTCGGCGATGCGAAAGGCGATCAGTTCACGGCGCGCGCCGGCGGTCGCCGGGGTCATCGGATCGGTCATGCTCATCCTGCCATTCGCTTTTCTGCACGAGGCGCCGGCTTGCGGCGGTGCTGGGTGGTGACGAGGGAGTCGACGTCGAGGATCAGCGCCACGCGGCCGTCGCCGAGGATGGTGGCCGCGGCGATGCCTTCGATCTGCTGGTAGTTGGCTTCCAGGCTTTTGATCACGACCTGGCGCTGCCCCTGGATGGCCTCGACCAAGAGGGCCGCCTTGCCGCCGCCTTCGCTCTCGACCAGCACGGCCACGCCTTGCGCCGGTTCAGTGGGAACGTCGCGGAAGCCCAGAGCCATGCCGACGTCGATCAGCGGCACGAAGGTTTCGCGGATGCGGATCACTGCATCCTTACCGCCGACATAGTGCACGTCTTCGGCGCGAGGGGTCAGGCTCTCGACGATGGCGGACAAGGGGGCCACCAGGGTTTGTTCCGCCGCGGTCACCACCATGCCGTCCAGGACGGCCAGGGTCAGCGGCAGGGACATGGTGAACTTCGAGCCCCGGCCGGGTTCGGACGAGATGGATATGCGGCCGCCCAAGCCCTGGATCGAGCGGCGAACGACGTCCATGCCGACGCCGCGGCCGGAAATGTCGGAAATGGTCTCGGCGGTGGAGAAGCCGGGCAGGAAGATCAGGTTGTCGACTTCCTCGTCCGACAGCACCGCGTCCTCAGCGATCAGACCTTTGTCGACCGCAATGCCGCGGACGCGCTGGCGGTTGATGCCGCGGCCGTCGTCCTGGATCTCGATGACGATACGTCCGCCGCGGTGCAGGGCGCGCATGTGCACCACGCCCTCGGCGGGCTTGCCGGCCGCAGCGCGGTCCTCGGGAGTCTCCAGCCCGTGATCGATGGCGTTGCGCAGCATGTGGGTGATCGGGTCGGTCAGCCGCTCGATGACGGTTTTGTCGACCTCGGTGTTCTCGCCCTCCATCACCAGCTTGACGCGCTTGCCGACCATGTCGGCGACTTCGCGCACCAAGCGCGGCATGCGCTGAAAGACGCTCTTCACCGGCTGGGCGCGGATGGCCATGACGCTGTCCTGGATTTCCCGGGTCAGCAGCTCCAGGTCTTCCAGGCCGAGCACGACGTTGGAGGAACGCGCGAGACCGCTCTCGAGCACGCGCTGCGAGAGCATGGCCTGCTGGATGACCAGTTCGCCCACGGCGTTGATCAGTCGGTCCACTCGGTCGAGGTCGACGCGGATAGTCGCCTGGGCCGGGGGGGCGGCATTGGCGTTCGCGGGGGGCGGGGCTTTCGCCACCGGTGTCGGAGCTGCGACGGGAGTCGGGGCTTCAACGACAGGCGCGGAAGCTGGCGCAGCCTCCGGTTCAGGCGCCGCTTCGCTCACAGGGGCGGTTTCGCCGGCCACCCGCGCCAGCAGGGCGGCGATGTCCAGCGGCGCCTCGGCGCTCTGGCGGGCCAGTTCGTCGTCGCTCGATGGCGCATCGGCGACCGGCGGTTCGCCGCCTTCAAGCCGAATCGAAAGGGCGCAGTCGTCCTCCACGAATTCGAAGACTTCGCGGATCGAGGCCTCGTCCGCCTCCGTGGTCAGGCGGATGTTCCAGCTCAGATAGGAACGCTCGGCCAGCATCTGGTCGAGGGGAGGCAGGGCGCTGTCGTCCAGGGTGACTTCCACCTGGCCCAGGCGCGCCAGCTCCCGCAGTACGAGGCCGGTTTCGTTGGCCTTGGCGTACATCTCGGTCTTAGGCGCGAACTCGATGATCCAGACGCCGCCCGCCGCGGGCGCAGGTTCGTCGAAGAGGACCGGCATGGGGGCCAGGTCACCGACGTGCGCATCGGCAGGCTCGTCGTCGATGCTCACGGCCATCGGGACGAAGCCGAAGTCCTCGTCGTCGCCCAGATCGCTCTCGTCATCCATCGCGCCGTCGCCGATCAGCGACTTAAGTTCGGAGAGCATGCCGGCCGAGCGCGCCTCGTCGACCACCGCGCCGTCGCGCGCCGCCGCCACATGATCGGCCAGCACGTCGAAGGCCCGCAGCAGCGTCTTGGCGACGTCGTCGGTCAGCTCCATCTTTCCGGAGCGCAACTCGTCCATCACCGTCTCGAAGACGTGGGCGAAGCGGATCAGGTCCTCGAGGCCGAAGGCGCCGGCCCCGCCCTTGACGGAGTGCACGGCCCGGAAGACGGCGTTGATCGTCTCGCTGTCGGCGTCGCCTGTCTCCATCGCCAGCAGGCCCTGCTCGGCGTCGGTCAGGAGTTCGTCGCACTCCTGGAAGAAGGTCTGCTTGATGCTCTCGAACGGATCCAACGGAGCGCTCCGGATCGTGGTTGGTTAGGCCGCGACGCGGCGGACGGCTTCGACCAGCTTCACCGGATTGAAAGGCTTCACGATCCAGCCGGTGGCGCCGGCCGCACGGGCCCGCTCCTTCTTGGCGGCGTCGCTCTCGGTGGTCAGGACCAGGATCGGCGTGGCGCGGTGCTCGGGGTTGGCGCGCACGCCTTCGATCACCCCGAAGCCGTCAAGGCGCGGCATGTTGATATCGGTGATGACGACGTCGGCGCCGTTGGCCTGCAGGACTTCCAGACCCTCCACGCCGTCCACGGCCTGGATCACGGTGTATCCGGCCTGAACCAGAGCGTGGTTCAGCATTTCCCGCATGGTGCGGCTGTCATCGATCGTAAGAACGGTTTTGCTCACGAGAATCCCCCTTAGGCCTCGAATTGCAGCTCGGGCGCGCCGAACGCGGCCAGTTGCTCTGAAAAGCCTGATGACGGTTGATCCACGGTTAAGCTGAGGCCGTCCTCGGCCCAAATTTTCCGCGTAGCCATCAGCACTTGCAGGCAAAGGCCGCCCAGCCGGGTGACCTGGGACGCGTCCAGGCTGACCGGCCGGCCGCGCAAGGCCAGCAACTCGGCGCGCAGGGGCTCTGCGGCCTGCAGATCAAGGACGGGCGGCAGATTGACCACCGCCGGTGCTTGCGAATCCGACATCGATACTCCCCCCGTTGGCGGCGCGTTTTGCAGCCGCTTAGAACTCTTCCCAGCCGTCGGCTTCGGGCTCCGGCTTGCGGAGCGCCGAACCGTCGCGGCTCGGTCGCTTGAGCTGCGCCACCGGCTGTGCCGGACGGCGCGCCGCCGCAAGCGCTTGCCCGATCTTGAACCGCGCGACGGACCCGGAGAGGGTTTCGGCCTCGCCCGCCAGGGCGTGGCTCGCCGCCGTCGATTCCTCGACCATGGCCGCATTCTGCTGCGTGACTTGATCCATTTGATTAACGGCGGTGTTGACCTGTTGCAGGCCGACGGCCTGCTCCTGAGCGCTGGCTGCGATCTCCGTAACCAGGCCGTCGATCTCGGCCACGCGGCCGACGATGCGCTGCAGTGCGTCACCGGTTTCGCCGACCAGTTGCACGCCTTGGCCGACCTGTTGGCTGGAGGCCGAGATCAGCGTCTTGATTTCCTTGGCCGCTTCGGCCGAGCGCTGGGCCAGAGCCCGGACTTCCGAAGCGACGACCGCGAAGCCCTTGCCGGCGTCCCCGGCGCGGGCCGCCTCGACCCCGGCGTTCAGGGCCAGCAGGTTGGTCTGGAAGGCGATCTCGTCGATCACGCCGATGATCTGGCTGATCTGCTGGGCGGACTGCTCGATCTTGCTCATGGCGGTGACCGCCTGCTGCACGACTTCGCCGCTCTTCTGGGCGTCGCCGCGGGCGGCCAGGACCACGTCGGAGCAGGTCTTCGCGCCGCCAGCAGTCTTGTGGACGGTGGCCGTGATCTCGTCGAGGGCGGCGGCGGTCTCTTCGAGGCTGGCGGCCTGTTGCTCGGTGCGGCGCGAGAGGTCGTCAGCGGCGGTCGAGATTTCGCCGGCGCCGTTCTTGATGCCCTGAACATTGGCGACCACGACGCGCATGGCGTCCTGGAGTTGGTCCATCGCTCTGTTGAAGTCGGTCTTCAGCTGGGCGGCGTCGGGGGCGAACGGAGCGGTGATACGGTGGGTCAGGTCGCCCTGACTCAGCTTTCCGAGCGCTTCGGCAAGAGCGCCGATAGCGACAGCGTCCTCTTCGGCCTTGCGGGCCTTTTCCTCTTCGCGGGCGCGACGCTCGGCTTCGGCGGCGGCGCGCTGTTCGGCGGTCTGGCTCTCCAGGCGCAGCTTCTCGATGCCGGCGTCCTTGAAGACGGCGACCGCGTCAGCCATCTGGCCAACCTCGTCCTTGCGGCCGATCGCCGGGATGATGGCGGTGAAGTCGCCCTGGGCCAGGCGGCGCATGGCGGCGGTCATCTGGGTCACCGGACCGGCGATCATTCGGCTGAGCAGCCAGCCCAGGCCGACGGCGATGAGCACGGCCAAGCCGATCCCCACGGCCAGCGAGATATAGGCCGCGCGCATGCTGGCGATCTGCTGGTCCTGCAGGTCCGCCATCTGCTTGCTCTCGATGGACTGGACGCCGTCGATGGCGTCTTCGACGGGGGCGATCAACTGGTCGGCCAAGCCATCGGGGCTGACCATGGCCACGGCCTCCGCCGCGCGGGCGGGATCGGCGGCGAGCTTGGAGCCGGCCACCACGATCTCGGCGTACCACTTGTCCGCGGCCGCCACCGCCTTGTCGACATTTGCGGCCTGTTCGACGTCGTCCGCGACCAGCGCACGCACCGACTTCATGCGTTCCTTGAAGCTCGTCCGGTGCTTCTCCAGCCGATCGAGGTAGTAGGGATTCTTGGCGACCAGGTAGCCTCGGTAGCTGTTCTCCTGACGGGTCAGGTAGAAGTTCGCCTCGGTGATCTGGACCAGGACCTCGCGGCCCTCCTTGATCTCGAGCCGCGCGTGGTCGAGGGCGCGCAAATTGATCAGCATCACCGCGCCCATGCCGATCATGGTCAGCACGACGGCGGCGAAGCCAGCCGCCAGCTTGCGGGAAATCTTCATGTTGTCGAACAGCGGCACGTGGGGAGTCCTTGGGGATCGTTGGCGGGCGGCGGCTTTGGAAAAGCCGCGCAGGTCGCCGAGTCCCAACTCCGAGAATTCGAATCGCACATAAGCGACGATGAACTGTTCAACGTCTGACGCGGATAGCGATGTTCTTCGAGTTTGGAGCCATTCGGGCGCCATAGTTCGGCTAGTCCGGCCCAGAATACTTTGACCCGCTCGGGGAAGGAGGTCGCGGCGTCCTGGGCGCCTGATCTCCTCGCTAGGCCGTTCGGGTTGAACAATTGGTTACCGCACGCCGCTGGCGTCGGGGAATTCCTCCATGATTTGCTTAGGTTCCGTGGAGGGCTGCGACACCCTGCCACGCGTGGGGCGGCGCGCGGGAGCGTCGTAAAGCGCGTTTTACACCATGGCGTGTGCTCGATGGCGTTTTGCAGTCTAAGATAGCGTTGCGCAAAATGTTTGAAAGTGAACGCAAGTCAGTTTGAGAATTGGCGTCAGCGTTTTCGCGTCGCGCCGGTTCCGCAAGGTCACACTTGCGCCCACGCGGCGGCGATGGTCGCCTAAGGAAAAATCCAGGACGGGAGGACGCCGATGGACCTGAGACTCACGCCCGAAATGGAAGGTTTTCGTCAGGAGGTCCGCAGTTTCCTGACGAAACACCGCGATCGCTACCAGGGCGATGCCGCACGTCCGCGCGAGGCCGCGGTGGAGTGGCAAGGGCTGCTGATCGAGAATGGCTATGCGGCCCGGACAATCCCCAAGGCGTACGGCGGCTATGGCGCCCAGCCGGACATCCTGAAGTCCAGGATCATCGCCGAGGAGTTCACCACGGCTGGCGCGCCGCGCGGCTTTGCGAACCAGGGCATTTCCATGCTTGTCCCCACCCTGCTGGAGGTCGGCTCGGAAGAACAGAAACAGCGCTGGATCGGTCCGACCTTGCGCGGGGAGGTGGTCTGGTGCCAGGGCTATTCCGAACCGGGCGCGGGATCGGATCTGGCCTCCCTGCAGACCAAGGCGGTGGAGGACGGCGAGGACTTCGTCATCTCCGGCTCGAAGATCTGGACCAGCACGGCGGCGCAGGCGGACATGATCTTCTGCCTGGTGCGCACAGAGCCCGACGCGCCCAAGCACGACGGGATCTCCTACCTGCTGTTCTCAATGAAGACGCCAGGGATCGAGGTGCGGCCGCTGAAGACCATGACCGGCTCGGCCGAGTTCAACGAGGTCTTCTTCACCGACGTCCGCGTGCCCAAGAGCGCCGTGGTCGGCGGACGCGGCAAGGGTTGGTTCGTCGCCAATGCTACGCTCAAGCACGAGCGCGGCATGCTGGGCGATCCCAATGCGACCGAGGCGCGGCTGCACGCCCTGATCGAGTTGATGAAGACCGAGACCGTCGACGGACAGCGGCTGATCGACGATCCGATCCTCCGCGACCGGGTCATGCGGTTGCAAGCACGGGTCATGGCCATGAAGTTCAATGGCCTGCGCAACCTGACCTCGTCGATGAGCGGGGAACCGGCGGGGATGGCCGGGCTGGTGGTCAAGCTTCAGGGCTGCGAACTCAACCACCAGATCGCCGCCCTGGCGATCGACGCCCTTGGCGAGTTGGGGGTTCTCTACGAGGACGGTCCCCACCTGCGCGCAAAAGGAAGCTGGCAGTGGAACTACATGTTCGACCTCGGCCTGATCATCGGCGGCGGCACGGCCCAGATCCAGAAGAACATCATTTCCGAACGCGGCCTTGGCATGCCGCGCGAACCCAAGCTGGCGAGCGCCTGACATGGATTTTTCCATCACTCCCGATCAGCGGCTGATGCAGGAAAGCCTCTCGCGCACCCTTGAGGCCAGCGCACCATTGGAGCGCGTCCGTAAGTTCGCGGCCGATCGCGAGGACCGTGGCGCCGACATCTGGGCTGCGCTCTGCGACTTCGGCCTGCCGGGCGTTGTCGTCCCCGAGGAACACGGCGGCCTCGGGCTCGGACTGCTGGACGCCGCCCTCGCGGCCGAGGCCTTGGGCCGCGCCGTGACTCCAGCGCCGTTCCTGGGCGCGGTCGCCGGCTCGGTCGTGCTGACCCGCGCCGGGTCGGCCGCGCAGCAATCTGCATGGCTGCCCAAGATCGCCTCGGGTGAGACCGTCGTAGGTCTTGCTATTGGCGAGCCGATCGCCGGCGCGCGCGACCGCGCCGGTGTCACCGCCGACGGCGACCGGCTGAGCGGCTCGGCGCTATTCGTGACCGACGCCCTGACCGCCGACCTATTCGTCGTTGCCGATCGCGCCGGCCGCCTGCATCTGGTTCGCGGCGATGCGCCGGGCCTTTCGCGGGCGCCCATGACCACGATTGATCTGACTCGCCGGGTCGGAGAGCTGACGTTCGAGGCGACGCCGTCCGAACCGCTGGCCGCGCACGGTCTCGACGCGGCGCGGGACGCCGCTTGGGTGCTCTTGGCCGCCGACACCCTCGGCGCGGCCGAGGTGATGATCGAGAAGGCCGTCGCCTACGCCAAGGAGCGCCGTCAGTTCGGTCGGGTCATCGGCTCGTTCCAGGCCGTCAAGCACATGTGCGCCGAGATGCTGCTGCGCTCGCAGCAGATCGCTGTCGCCGCAAGCGATGTCGCCGAGGCCGCTGTCGACGGTGACGCCACCCAACTCTCGATCGCCGCCGCGGTGGCCGCCGCGGCCGCCATCGA
>JAEXKM010000192.1 GCA_023445705.1 Pseudomonadota bacterium | reverse complement strand
GGCGCGGGCGGCGGCTGCGGCGGCTCCGGAGCCGGCGGCAGTTCGTCCAGCGGCTGGGGCTCGGGCGGGGCGAAGGACCGCTGGCCCGCCTCGATCGTCTCCGGCGACAGGGTTTCGAGGGCCGGGCGCTCGGCGAGCTTGGGCTCGGGCGGCGGCGGGGCCATCTCCAACTCGAGCTGCCGCTGAGCCGCGCCGGACGGCGCGGGCTTGGCCGGAAGGCGATCGGTGATGAGCTGGGGTCGGGCCATGAGGCCGAAGGCCAGTCCCAGGACGCACGCTCCGGCCACGCCGCCCAGCAGCGCCTTGCGGCTCAGGCGGCGGCGAGGCGGCGGGCGTTCGGCCCGCTCCATCCTCAGCGGCGGTTCGTCGTCGAAGTTCATGGCGGGAGTTTAGGACCGCGGGCTGAACACGCGCTGAATGTCTAGAACCACATGTCGCGGACGCAGCGGCCGTCTCCAGGCAGATCCTCGAAGCTTTCGAGTCCATCGAAGTGATCGATGGCAAGGTCGGCGACAGCGTCCGGCTCGGCCAGCCGCACATTGACCGCCATGCGGCGGCGCCCGCCCTCGTGGATCCGCATGCCGCGCCAGGCCAGGACACAGGCGCAGGTCGGGCAGAAGAGGATCTCCAGCCCCGGCTCCTTGCCGGTCCGCTTGTAGGAGCCGGCCGGTCCGGAAAGCCGGATGCGCTCGTTCTCATAGTCGTAGGCCCACAGGGTTCCGTACCGACGGCAGAGGGTGCAGTTGCAGGCCGTGATCGAGCCGGGATCGCCCTCGAGCGTCCAATGCGAACCGCCGCAATGACAGTGTCCGGTGAGCATCACTTGCCTTCCCTTCCTCAGGCCGTCCCGACCTTGCTTGCCCGGGACGCGCGGCGCAGCCATGCTCGATCTCGTCGCGCGCCACAGAAGGGCTTGTCGCAGATGAAGATCGCGCTCCGAACCGCCGAGGCGACACTTATCTACTTCGCAGCGATGGTCATCATCTTCTGGGCCGGAGGGGCCCTGCGCGAATTCATGGTGCTGTTCGGACTGGAGCCGCTGGTCAGCCAGATCTTCGTGGCGCTGCTGGAGGCGCTGCTTCTGGTCTCGGCCTCGGGCTTCGTGGTGCGGGGCCTGGGCGTGCCCTCGGCCATACTGCTGCGAGCCTGCGTCGGACTGGGCGCGGTGGCGCTGGTGATCGTGCTGGCCTTCCTCCAGGCGCTGTTCTTCCTCGACTACTGGGCGCGGGCGATCACGCTGTCTGAGGGCAGCTCCACGGCGATGGCCTTCGCGGTGCTGGCGTTCGCCGCAGCCCTGCCGCTGTTCCGGGGCCGCGGCTAGCGGCGGTCGGTCAGCAGCCGGGTGAGCAGGTCGATCTGCTCCTGCTGCTTGGAGACCAGCAACTGGAGCTGCTCGGTGCGCATCTGATCGAGCTTGTCGTGCAGGGCCATGATCTCGATCTCGGACTTCAGGTTCACCTCGTAGTCGTGGGTGGCGTCGAGCCGGTCCTTCGCCGCCTGGCGGTTCTGGCTCATCATGATGATCGGCGCCTGCACGGCCGCCAGCATCGAGAGCATCAGGTTCAGGAAGATGAAGGGATAGGGGTCGAAGGCCTCGCGCCGAAGCAGCAGGTTGCTGACCACCCAGGCCGCCAGGAACAGGCCGAAGATGATGATGAAGGTCCACGAGCCGCCGAAGGACGCGACCTGGTCGGCCAAGCGCTGCCCGAAGGTGAGCTTGCCCTGGAAGGCGTCGTTGATGTCCTTGGAGATCGGCCGGCGCGTGAGCGCCTTGTCCAGCGCTCTCCGCTGATGCGTGCTGAGCTCGCTGATGGGCTTGCCGAACCAGTGATGGGCCGCCTTGCCGAAGTCGTGGGGCAGATCGGACATCGCGCGTCTCCTTACTCGCGCCCATTTTGAGGCCGGCGCTGGCCCAAGCCAACGTCGAAGGCCGAGCGCCTAGATCCAGTTCCGCTCCCGCAGGGCCTTCGCATAGGTGCGGCTCACCGGAACCTCGGCGCCGTCGGGGAGCGTCAGGATAGCGCGGCCGTCGCCGCGTCGCGCCGCCATGATCGCCTTTCGCGACACCCACCAGGACCGGTGGACCTGCGCGCCCTCGATCCCCTCCAGCTCGGACATCGCGTCGGCCAGGCGCATCAGGATCAGGTCCTGGCCGCGGGAGGTGTGCAGGCGGAGGTAATGGTCCTCGGACTCCACGGCCCAGAGCTCGGCCCCGCGAAGCTTGAGGGGCAGGCGCTCGAGAAAGCGCGGCGGGGCTGTCGCGGCCGCCTCTGGCGTGGGCGCAGCGCCCCGCGTCAGGAGGACGTTGATGGTGGTGACGACCGCCGAAATGGTCAGCGAGACCAGGAAGAGACCGGCAGTCGCGCCGACGCCGGCGAACATGCTGGTCGCCAACAGATTGGCCAGCCAGACCACTCCGGTGAACGGCGCGGCGACGGCCAGGCTGGTGACCAGGATGCCGCGCCAAGGTCCGGCGTCGGCCGCGAACCACGCGAAGACTCGCCGGGCGACCCACAGCGCCCAGAGGCTGCCGAGCAGCAGCAGGATGACCCAGTAGGCGAGCCGCACCGCAAGCGGCATCCCCGCCGTGCCGAAGGCGCCCGAAACCGCCAGGAAGACGCCGGCGACAACCGCCACCACCAGGGTCCGGGTCACGCGGCCAGCCCCGGCCCCCGCGCCCTGCCCGCTCTTTGCTGCGTCCGCCATGGACCCGTGAAACCACGATTGGCGGGCAAGCGGAAGACGGCCCCGCCATTCGCGAAGCGTGAACGGCGGGGGCATGCCGTTCACGTAGGCGAGGCGGCGCTTCGTGCAGCGGCGAGTGCGGGCCACCGGCGCGGCCGTCATGGAGAGGGCCGCGGCGTCAGGCCGCCCAGGAGTTCCCCATGACCAGCCCGACCCTCCGAGTTTTCCAACGCCAGGCGCCGCTGCTGGCGATGGGCGTGACCTTCGCCGGCCTCGGCGTGCTGGCGGGCGGCGGAGGCCAGGCGCTGGGCCTGCATGCGCCGCGGTTCGCGCTGATCGTGCAGGCCGCGCCGGCCATCCAGATTCACCTGAGCGCCGCCGTGACCGCCTTCGTGATCGGCGCGGTCCTGATGGCCGGCGTGAAGGGAACCGGCGCGCACCGCACCCTCGGCTGGATCTGGGCCGCGGCGATGGGCGTGACGGCGATCAGTTCGTTGTTCATCCACGAGATCCGCCCGGGCGGCTTCAGCCTGATCCACGCGCTGTCGGGATGGGTGCTGATCAGCCTGCCGGCCGCCCTTTACGCCGCGCGGCGTCACAAGGTGGCCGTGCACCGGCGGGCCATGACCGGCCTCTATTTCGGCGGGATGTTCGTGGCCGGCGGCTTCGCCTTCCTGCCCGGCCGCCTGCTGGGTCAGGTGTTTTTCGCCTAGAGGCGGACAAAGACCGAGATGAACGCGGCCACGCCGATCAGCATCACCACGACCGAGGTCAGATAGGCCGACCCGTGCATGGACTGCCCGCTCGTGCCCGCAATCGCCTGGAAGTCGCCGCTCCGCATGTAGCGCATGGCCAGATGGTACTGCACGGTGAAGCCGACGAGAGACAGCACGCCGGCCGCGATCAGGGTCAGGCCCAGGTTGCGCGGCGCGTCCGGCCCCAGGTGCCGGTTGTCGATCACCGAGTTGCTGAGCAGCTTCTGGAAGAACTGGGCGACGGTGAACCCGAAGCCGATGAGGGAGACCGCAGTGCGCACCGCGGCCATCAGGGTCCGCTGGAGCGCCATCTGGGTGCGCATCCAGGCGAAATGGTTCGACGCGTTCGGCGCAGCTTCGAAATGAGGAGGCGTCGTCATCGCGTTTCCCGTTCGCCGCAGACAGCCGAACGATGGGGCGCGCAGGCAGAGCCGCCTATCGGGCCAAACCCTTAGCCCCCGCCCCCTAGCGCGGCCGTGCGAAGCGCGCGAAGGTCCGCGCCATGAGCCTTGGCCCCACCCTCGAAACCGCGCGCCTGATCCTTCGCCCGACGACCGGCGAGGACTTCGAACCCTGGGCCGCCTTCGCCGCAGACGAGGAGGCTTCCCGCTTCCTCGGCGGACCGCAACCGCGGGAGGTCGCCTGGCGCTCGATGTCGACCATGGCCGGCTCCTGGGTGATCCGCGGCTTCGGCATGTTCTCGATCATCGACAAGGAAAGCGGCCGCTGGGCCGGGCGCCTGGGCCCCTGGAAACCGGAGGGTTGGCCGGGAACGGAAGTCGGCTGGGGCGTGGCCCGCGAATTCTGGGGACGCGGCTATGCCCCGGAGGGCGCGACCGCGGCCATCGACTGGGCCTTCGACCACCTGGGCTGGACCGAGGTCATCCACTGCATCGACCCCGGCAACGTCAATTCGCAGGGCGTGGCGCGGAAACTGGGCTCGACCATCCTGCGCCATGCGGTGCTGCCGCCGCCGATCAACGACAGCGTCGACGTGTGGGGCCAGAGCCGCGATCAATGGCGCGCGCGAAGGTAGAGCTTTACTTACCCGCACCATGCCCTTTGGTTATGGATGGCGGGGCCTGAGGCTCACATGGCGTCAGGCTTGCAAACCTTTGCAGCGTCTGGCGTAACGACGCTCGCAGGACGGGGTTTTATTCCCCCCTTGCGGTTGCCAGGGCCGTCCCTGGCGCCTATAACCCCCGCCGTCCGCCGGCCCCGGCGGGCCTTCCCCCTCACGCGTTACGCGGCCTCATGAACATCCACGAGCATCAAGCCAAGTCCGTCCTCTCCGAGTTCGGCGTGGCGGTCCCGCGCGGCTATGCCGCGTTCTCCGTTGACGAAGCGGTCAAGGCCGCCAAGGACCTCGGCGGTCCGGTTTTCGTCGTGAAATCCCAGATCCACGCTGGCGGACGCGGCAAGGGCCGCTTCGAAGGCCTCGGGCCTGACGCCAAGGGCGGCGTTCGCGTCGTCAAGTCGGTGGACGAGGTCAAGGCCAACGCCGAGGAAATGCTCGGCCGCGTGCTGGTGACCCACCAGACCGGCCCCAAGGGCAAGCAGGTGAACCGCCTCTACATCGAGGAAGGCGCCGCCATCGCCAAGGAATTCTACCTGTCGCTGCTGGTCGACCGCGAAACGAGCCGGGTCTCGGTCGTGGCTTCCACCGAAGGCGGCATGGACATCGAAGAGGTCGCCCATGCGACCCCCGAGAAGATCAACACCTTCTCGATCGATCCGGCCACCGGCGTGTTCCCGTACCACGGACGCGCGCTGGCCAAGGCCCTGGGCCTGACCGGCGGCCTGGCCAAGGAAGCGGCCACCCTGCTCTCGCAGCTCTACACGGCGTTCCTCGCCAAGGACATGAGCATGCTGGAGATCAACCCGCTGATCGTGACCGCTGACGACCACCTGCGCGTCCTGGACGCCAAGGTGAGCTTCGACAGCAACGCCCTGTTCCGTCATCCGGACATCCAGGCGCTGCGCGACGAGACCGAGGAAGACCCCAAGGAGATCGAGGCTTCCAAGTTCGACCTCAGCTACATCGCCCTCGACGGTGAGATCGGCTGCATGGTCAACGGCGCCGGCCTGGCCATGGCGACCATGGACATCATCAAGCTCTACGGCGCCGAGCCGGCGAACTTCCTGGACGTCGGCGGCGGCGCCGACGAGCCCAAGGTGACGGCGGCGTTCAAGATCATCATGGCCGACCCGAACGTGAAGGGCATCCTGGTCAACATCTTCGGCGGCATCGCCCGCTGCGACATCCTCGCCAACGGCGTGGTCAACGCGGTGAAGCAAGTCGGCCTGTCGGTTCCGCTGGTGGTTCGCCTGGAAGGCACCAACGCCGAACTCGGCAAGAAGATCATCAACGAAAGCGGTCTCAACGTGATCGCGGCGAACGACCTGTCGGACGGCGCTGAAAAGATTGTCAAAGCCGTGCGGGAGGCGAACTGATGTCCATCCTCATCGGTAAAGAGACCCGCGTTATCTGCCAGGGCATCACCGGCGCCCAGGGCACGTTCCACTCCGAACAAGCCATCGCCTACGGCACCAAGATGGTCGGCGGCGTGACCCCCGGCAAAGGCGGCCAGACGCACATCGGCCTGCCGGTGTTCGACACCGTCCACGAAGCCGTCGCCCAGACCGGCGCCGACGCCTCGGTGATCTACGTCCCGCCGCCCTTCGCGGCCGACTCGATCCTGGAAGCCATCGACGCCGAGATCCCGCTGATCATCTGCATCACCGAGGGCATCCCGGTGACCGACATGATCAAGGTCAAGCGCGCCCTCTCGGGTTCGAAGTCGCGCCTGATCGGCCCGAACTGCCCCGGCGTCCTCACCCCGGAAGCCTGCAAGATCGGCATCATGCCGGGCAACATCTTCAAGAAGGGCTCGGTGGGCGTGGTTTCGCGCTCCGGCACCCTGACCTACGAAGCGGTGTTCCAGACCAGCCAGGTCGGCCTTGGCCAGACCACGGCGGTCGGCATCGGCGGCGACCCGGTCAAGGGCACCGAGTTCATCGACGTCCTCGACATGTTCCTCAAGGACCCCGAGACCGAGTCGATCATCATGATCGGCGAAATCGGCGGCTCGGCCGAGGAAGATGCGGCGGAATTCATCAAGAATTCAGCGATCAAGAAGCCTATGGTGGGCTTCATCGCTGGTCGTACGGCGCCTCCGGGCCGCCGCATGGGCCACGCGGGCGCCATCATCTCCGGCGGTAAGGGCGGAGCTGAGGACAAGATCGCTGCGATGGAGGCCGCGGGCATCCGCGTGTCGCCGTCGCCCGCGAAACTGGGCGAAACCCTTCTGCAGGTGCTGAAAGGCGCCTGACGGCGAGCCGGGCGCCTGGAAGGCGCCCGGCGACAACCTAAGTAGTATGGGCGGTCCGCGCTCGGCTCCTTCATCCTGAAGTCCGCGCCACGGACCCCAGGAAAACGGAAGAAATGGCGGACGACGGCAGTCTGATCAACGAGGTGCTCGCGGAGACCTCATTCCTCTACGGCGGCAACGCCGCGTTCGTGGAGGATCTCTATGCGAAATGGGCGGCGAACCCCGCCTCGGTAGATGCCTCCTGGCAGGCCTTCTTCGGATCGCTGAACGACCGAGCCGAAGAGGTCAAGGCCGCCGCCGGCCAACGCTCCTGGACCAAGCCGGGCGCTCCCGCCGCCCGCCCCGACTGGCTCTCGGCCATCGACGGGCTCTGGCCCGCGGTCGAGGCCAAGGTCGGCGCCAAGATCGCCGAACGGGCCGCGCCCGCCGCCTCGCCGGAATCGGTCCGCGCCGCGACCCTCGACTCCCTCCGCGCCATCATGATGATCCGCGCCTATCGGATGCGCGGCCACCTGCGCGCCAATCTGGACCCGCTGGGCATCGCGATCCCCGAAGGCGACGCCTCGGAACTGGATCCGGCGACCTACGGCTTCACCGAGGCCGACTACGACCGTCCGATCTTCCTCGACTACGTCCTGGGTCTGGAGACCGGCACGATCCGCGAGATCCTCGCCATCGTGAAGCGCACCTACTGCGGCGACATCGGCGTCCAGTACATGCACATCTCCGATCCGGCCCAGAAGGCCTGGCTGCAGGAGCGCATCGAGGGGCGCGACAAGGAGGTCAACTTCACCAAGGAAGGCAAGGTCGCCATCCTGAAGAAGCTGATCGAGGCTGAAGGCTTCGAGCGCTTCCTGCACAAGCGCTATCCCGGCACCAAGCGCTTCGGCCTGGACGGCGGCGAGGCGATGGTCCCGGCGCTGGAGCAGATAATCAAGCGCGGCGGCGCCCTGGGCGTGCGCGACATCGTCCTCGGCATGCCGCACCGCGGCCGCCTGAACGTGCTGGCCGCCGTGATGGCCAAGCCCTACCACGTCATCTTCCACGAGTTCCAAGGCGGCTCTTCGGTCCCCTCGGACATCGAGGGCTCGGGCGACGTGAAGTATCACATGGGCGCGTCTTCGGACCGCGCCTTCGATGGCAACAGCGTCCACCTGTCGCTCACCGCCAACCCCTCGCACCTGGAGATCGTCAACCCAGTCGTCCTGGGCAAGGCCCGCGCCAAGCAAGCCTTCACCCTGCGTGATGCGCCGGAAAGCGGCCGCAGCCACGTCCTGCCGCTGCTGATGCACGGCGACGCGGCGTTCGCCGGCCAGGGCGTGGTGGCCGAGTGCTTCGCCATCTCCGGCACCAAGGGTTATCGCACCGGCGGGACCATCCACTTCATCGTCAACAACCAGATCGGGTTCACGACGGCGCCGCAATACAGCCGCTCCTCGCCCTATCCGTCGGACGTGGCGCTGATGGTCGAGGCGCCGATCTTCCATGTGAACGGCGACGACCCCGAAGCCGTGACCTACGTGGCGAAGGTGGCCACCGAGTTCCGCCAGCAGTTCGGCAAGGACGTCGTCATCGACATGTTCTGCTACCGGCGGTTCGGCCACAACGAGGGTGACGACCCGACCATGACGTCGCCCTTGATGTACGCCAAGATCAAGGACCATCCGTCGACTCGCGAGCTCTACGCCCGCCAGCTGATCAGCGAAGGCGTGGCCACCGAGGCCGAAGTCGCCGGCTGGGTTTCCGAGTTCGACGAGTTCCTCGACAAGGAGTTCGACGCCGGCAAGACCTACAAGGCCAACAAGGCCGACTGGCTCGACGGCAAGTGGGCCGGCCTGGCCCTGCCGGAAGGCGACGAGCGCCGCGGCGACACCAGCGTGCCGCTGCAGAAGCTCAAGGACCTGGGCGCCAAGATCACCGCCATCCCGGAACGCCTGGACGTCCACAAGACCGTCAAGCGCGTGATCGAGAATCGCCGCGCCGCCATCGAGGCTGGCGAAGGCCTCGACTGGGCCACCGGCGAACACCTGGCGTTCGCCAGCCTGCTGGACGAGGGATTCCCTGTCCGCCTGGCCGGCCAGGACAGCGTGCGCGGCACCTTCGTGCAGCGCCATTGCGACCTGATCGACCAGAAGACCGAAGAGCACTACACCCCGCTCTCCAACCTGCGCCCCGGCCAGGCCCACTTCGAGGTGATCGACTCCGCCCTCTCCGAAGAGGCGGTGCTCGGCTTCGAATACGGCTTCTCTCTGGCCGATCCGAAGACCCTCACCCTCTGGGAAGCGCAGTTCGGCGACTTCGCCAACGGCGCGCAGGTGGTCATCGACCAGTTCATCTCGTCGGGCGAACGCAAGTGGCTGCGGATGAGCGGCCTCGTCATGCTGCTGCCGCACGGCTACGAAGGCCAAGGCCCCGAGCACTCCTCGGCCCGCCTGGAGCGCTTCCTGCAGCTTTGCGCCGAAGACAACATGCAGGTGGTCAACTGCTCGACCCCGGCGAACTACTTCCACGCCCTGCGCCGTCAGCAGCGCCGCGAGTTCCGCAAGCCGCTGATCGTCATGACGCCGAAGTCGCTGCTGCGGCACAAGAAGGCCACCTCGACCCTGGCCGACATGGCCGAGGGTTCGTCCTTCCACCGCGTGCTGAACGACGACGCCGAGCGCGGCGTGAACACCACGGTGAAGCTGGTGGAGCCGGAAAAGATCCGCCGGATCGTCCTGTGCTCGGGCAAGGTTTATTACGACCTGCTCGACGCACGTGAGGAAAAGGGCGTCGACGACGTCTATATTATGCGCCTCGAGCAGTTCTATCCGTGGCCGGTGAAGTCGCTCTCCAACGAGCTGTCGCGCTTCCCGAACGCGGAACTGGTCTGGTGTCAGGAAGAGCCGAAGAACATGGGCGGCTGGACGTTTGTCGACCCGTGGCTGGAGCTCACTCTTGAGCGGCTGAAGATCAAGGCCAAGCGCGCCCGCTATGTCGGTCGCCCGGCCTCGGCTTCGACCGCAGCCGGCCTGATGAGCCGGCACATGAAAGAGCTGCAGACCTTCCTTGCGGAAGCCTTCGCCTAGGGCTTCCCCGAAGCACTACAAAAACAACAGACCGAAAAGAGAGACAGGAACCTTCCCATGGCCGACATTATGACCCCCGCATTGGGAGAGTCCGTCACCGAGGCGACGGTGGCGCGCTGGACGAAAAAGGCCGGGGACGCTGTGCGGAAGGACGAGATCCTCGTCGAACTCGAGACCGACAAGGTGAGCCTCGAGGTCGCTGCTCCCGCGGACGGCGTCCTTGAGTACATCGCCGCCGAAGAAGGCGCGACCGTCGAGCCGGGCGCGGTGCTCGGCCGCTTGGCCGAAGGCGCCGCCGGCGCCAAGGCCGCCCCGGCTCCTGCGCCGAAGAAGGAAGAGCCGGCTCCGGCTCCTGCCGCTGCGGCCCCTGCCCCGGCTCCGGCTCCCGCAGCGGCTCCGGCCGCCGCCCCGCTGGCGCCCTCGGCCCAGCGC
>JAEXKM010000146.1 GCA_023445705.1 Pseudomonadota bacterium | reverse complement strand
GGTCGATACGGTCCATGAACGGGCCGGAGACCTTCATCTGGTAGTCGGTCTGGCAGCGCGGGGCGCGGCCGCAGGCGCCCCGGCCAGCGCCGCCGAGGCCGCACTTGCAGGGGTTCTGGGCGGCGATGAGCTGGAACCGCGCTGGATAGCGGACATGGGCGTTGGCGCGGGCGACCGTCACCTCGCCCGTCTCAAGCGGTTGGCGCAGGGAGTCGAGCGCCTGGGCCGAAAACTCGGGCAGCTCATCGAGGAACAGCACCCCATTGTGAGCCAGCGACACCTCGCCGGGCTTCACCCGCAGGCCGCCTGTGAACCCCACCAAGATAATGGCCCTGCGAGTGCTCAAGCCCCAACGAAAGTGCCCAAACTAGATGTCTCTAGGCGCAAAGTTCACGTCCCCACTTAGCAAGCGCACCAAGTGGGCGTCTCTGGTTTCCGATGTGTCGGCGGAGTGGCTTGAATCACCGCCTCCGCCGCGAGCAATCAGCGCGGCGCGGGGGGCGATCTCGGTCCCTCCAGGCGGGCCTCACGTTGCCTTCGAGTCGTCCTTGGAGCGGGATTTTCTGGCGTTCTGTCGGACCGATCATCGGGTAATTCGAGTGAGGGCCCAGCAGCTCGTGTTGCACTTCTATGATGTGAGGCGAGGTGTTCGCCGCCGCTACACCCCGGACTTCGTGGTCGAGATGGGGGAGGATGCTGGGGTCGGTTGGCGAAGCGCCGTGGTCGAGGTTAAACGGCGCACTGACCTGATGCGGGCCCGAACGCAGCTCCGGGCCCCGCTCGCAGCAGCGCGCCTTTGGGCCGAGCAGCTTCAGGGGGGTGTCTTCAAGGTCGTCACCGACAGAGCGATGGCTAGCGGCCACTGGCTAACCAACGCGCGGCTTCTGTCTGGGCAGATCGACAGGCCCTACGACTCGCAGTTCGAGGAGGAATGTGCGGCGTTCCTGCGCCAGCGGGACGAGTTCCGGATCGGCGAAGTTCTCGCGAGCGCGCAACAACGAGCTCTTAATCCCCAAGCGGTACTGGCCGTGCTCCACCGGATGGTCGTGCGCGGCGAACTCTACGTCGATCGCGGGTTCGCCATCGGACCGCAGACCTGGGTGAGCGTCGTTGGAGCGCAGAAGCGACTATGAGGCCAAGCTGGCGTTGTCCGGACCGGGGACACCGCTGGATATACAGCAGCTAAGTCTGGATTTGATGGCGGAGGCGGAGCGTCGCCGCGACATCGTTCTGGCCCTGGAACAGGGCGATCGCTTCGACGATGAAACCGTGTCTGCTGCCGCCAAAGCGTTCGGATGCTCGAAGCGGCAGTTCAACAGATACCGGCAGCGCTACAGAGAAACCGATCAGCTGACTTCGCTCCTGTCTCAGGGGCATAACGGCGGACGCGGCAAGAGCCGCTTACCGGAGGATCTTGAAGAGATCATCCAACAGGTTCTCGAGGAGTACGATCGGAACCTCCCAGAGGCCCTGGACATCCAGATTATCGGCGAGATCGAGCGCCGCTTCGACGAAGCGGGTGTCAAACGCTGCTCAAGAAAAACCCTCCGCGCGCGAATACAGAAAGTACCTAGCCGCGAGCGGACCGCCCGCCGCTACGGTCGTAAGATCGCCCGCGAGCTGCACGAGCCCCACAAGGGCCAAACGCCGAAGTTGGACTTCCCGCTGGAGCGCATTCAAATCGACCACACGCTCGTCGATGTGGTTTGCACTGGCACGCATGATCGTGGACACGTCGGGCGGTTGTGGATCACCCTCGCCATTGACGAGGCAACACGAGCGATATTGGCGTTCGTCCTAAGCTGGGAGTATCCAAACGCCTCGACGGTGGCGCAGTGCCTCTATCGCGTGATGACCCCGAAGGACGAGTGGCTGAAGCGGGTCGAGACACAGCGCACCTGGCCAATGTTTGGGAAGCCCGACCGCGTCTACCTGGACAACGCCTCTGAGTTTTCGTCCCGGGCGCTTCGATTTGGCTGCAAGCAGTACAACATCGGGCTTGAGCATCGGCCAAAGGGCCTGCCGCATTTCGGCGGCATCATCGAGCGCGTAGTCGGGACGGTGATGACCGAGATGCGTTTGCTGAGCGCAGCCACTGCCAAGCGGCGCGGTTTCAGTAAGGTCAAGACCGTCAGCCCGAACGAGAAGGCGGAGATGAGCCGCGAAGAACTCGAAGCTTGGCTGATCGAGTTCATTTGCGGCCAGTACCACAACAGGCCGCACTCCAGCACCCGTCAGAACCCGCAGCTCGCCTGGCTGCGGGGTATCTACGGCACCGAGCGTCGAGCTGGGCGCGGCGCGCCCGCGGTCCCGAAGGACAAGCAGAAAATCTACTTGGACTTTGCCGACCTCGAGACCCGCACCATTGAGCGCTACGGCATCCGCTGGGACAACATCAAATACTGGGGCGAGGTGCTGCGGCCCTTTCTCGATGCCGGCGACCAGCGCCGGCACATCGTTCGCCGCAACCCCTACGATGCCTCGCGCATCTACTTCCGCCACCCTGACGACGGCCTGTACTACGAGCTGCGGTCCAGCGACATCACGCTGCCCAGTGTGCCCGTGTGGGAGTATCAGCAGGCGCATAAACGGGAGAGGGAGGAGTTCGGCGATCGGCCGGACACCGAGACCACCATGGCTTCGATCAAGCGCCAGCGGGAGATCGAGGATCAGGCCCGCAACCAGACTCAACAACATAAGCGGCGGAAGAACCAAGAACGGCGCCGGCAGGCGGCGGAGGTCGTCGCGGAGGTAACCCCTCTCTCGACTATCGAGGATGGCCAGGACGCCGCCTCACCGCCGACCTCGGATTCGCCGCGGCGGGACGTGATCTATGAGGTTTATGAGTGACTGAGCGTCGACTTAGCCCCGCTGCTCGGGCCGCCCTGGATTCGGGCGACGACGCACAGCGATTGCAGGTTATCCGGCGCAAACCGTTTGTCCGTCACGCGGTGATCGGCACGATTTTTGAGCGCCTTGAGGAGGCGCTAGACGACTACCCGACCGAAGGGGACTCCCACATCCTGGTCTACGGCCTCTCGGGAATGGGAAAGTCCAAGGCCGCCGAACTCTTCGCCGAGCGACATCGCCACCCGGACGATCCCAACGCCCCGGCCTCCGTGGTGCAGGTGCTGTACGTCAGCATGGCGGGGGTCACCAGCGGGCGAGGCCTGCTAATGCTTATCCTCCATAAGCTGGGCGCGCCTTATAGCGCAGGGTCGAGCGCGGAGTCGCTCTATCCCACCGTAGTGAGCCTACTGGCTCGGGTCGGGACGAAGATGTTGATCATCGACGAGATCCACAACGTCGCCTTCGGGAACCGTCTGGAGCGTCTAAAGGTCCTGAGCGTGATCAAGGGTCTCGGCAACGACCTGAAGTTCACTATCGTCGGCTTCGGCACTCCCGACGCTCTAAGAGCGCTGAAGTGGGACCCCCAAATCGAACGCCGCTTCGAACCTATGCGAATCCCGCGCTGGGGCCGAAACGTGGAGACGTACGGCTTCCTCAACAGCCTGGAATCGACATTACCACTGAGCCAGCCCTCGTTCCTGTCCGAAGATCCAGTCGCCGACTGGCTCATCGATCAGTCCGAGGGGCTAACGCGTGAGATCGTGCATCTGGTGCGAAGGGGCGCGGTCAAAGCAATCCGCAACGGCCGAGCATGCATTGATCTGCCGCTCTTGAAGAGCCTCAAGTACAGGCCGGCCTCCGTACGCCGGGCCGAGATCGAACGAGTGCTGGAGGCCGAGGGCACCGACCGGTTCGGCCTTTGATCAAATGACCTCGCGACTGTTGCCCTGGCGGCCGCGCCCCGAGCCCGATGAGCTGTTGTCATCGTGGCTTGCAAGGGTCGCGCGCGGCAACTCCGGAAAGCTTCACACCTTCTGCCACGCGGTGTGGCCAGGATTGCAGATTTGGAACCGCGACATCGACGCCGTGGCTCCGGCCCTGCTGTTGGCCGAGCTGGGGCGTCGTACCGGAGTTGATGCTAGCCGCATTGATCAAACGACGTTGCGATCGCTTGAGGGCGTCTTGTTCGAGGAACTTCAGGTCGTAGGTCCAACTCAATGGGTTCGGCCCTTAGGGATCTTCCATCGGACCCGGCGGCGGGGCGGCCAACAGTGGTGTCCGCTCTGCTTAGCCGCTGATCAAGAACCGTACTATCGGCGGCGCTGGCGCCTGGCGATCGCCAGCACCTGCCTGGGCCATGGCGTTGTTCTGGCTGACACCTGCCACGCTTGTGGCGCCCCGGCCGTCCCCCATCGCGGCGAAGACCCGATGTGCCACCTCTGCAAGGCAGACCGGCGCGATCATCCGCTTCTCCCAGCAGATAGCCAGGCGCTGCAGCTGGAGTGGCGGATGGCACAACTGCTTGAGGCGGACCCAACCCTGCATTCGCCGCTCGAGGAGTTGCATCCGCTCGCCTATTTCGGCTTGATCCGGCAGGTCATGACAGTCATCGGCTGGGGCGAGCGCTCCCAAGCGCTACGTGATGACATCGCTGCGAGCTGGGGTGGAGATCCCGCACCTCCGGATGGCCGTCAGCTTGAGGCGGCATCACCAGTTGCGCGGCATCGAGTATCGGCCCTCGCCGGACGTGCGATGCGCGGTTGGCCGTGGATGTTCGTCGGGCATTGCGCGGACGCTGGGGTGTGGAAGTCCTGGGCCTTTGCGGACAAGCGCTACAACCGCTCGCCATTCGCCTATGCCCAAGTGGTCGATCGGTATCTATCGGCCCCGCTGCAGCCGTCACTGAGGGGCTGACCTTCTCTGGCGTCCCTACAGCTTGCTCAGGCTGCT
>JAEXKM010000078.1 GCA_023445705.1 Pseudomonadota bacterium | reverse complement strand
GACTGGCTCTGGGCCGCACCGCTCATCCTGATGATCTGGGTGTCGCGTATCTGGCTGATCGCAGGACGTGGCGAGCTTGACGAAGACCCCATCGCGTTCGCCCTCCATGATCGTTTCAGCTTGGCCCTGGCCGTACCCCTGCTGCTGGCGTTCGCCCTGGCGTCTCTGGCATGGCGATAGGCTATCATCGTCAGGCGGCGCGGGGTTGGGGCCGGCTCAAGAGCGTCGACCTGGCCATTGCGCGGCCCCGACATATCGACGAGTTGGCCGGTCTGATGGATCAGGCCCGCGGGGCCGATGGCGGTCTCCTTGGGGTGGGCCTTGGCCGTTCCTACGGCGATAGCGGGCTGAACCCCGGCCGCAGGGCGATCTCCACACGCGGGCTCGACCGCTTCATCGCCTTCGACGCCGAGACCGGGCTGCTCATCGCCGAGGCCGGGGTGAGCTTTGACGAGATCCTTCGCCTGGTTGTGCCGAAAGGCTGGTTTCTGCCGACGACGCCTGGGACGCGTTTCGTCACGCTGGGCGGCGCGATCGCCAACGACGTGCACGGCAAGAACCATCACCGCGTCGGCTCGTTCGGGCGGCATGTCCGCAAGATCGGGCTCCTACGGTCGGATCGCGGCATGTCGGAGGTCTCTCCGAGCAGCGACCCGGAACTGTTTTACGCCACCATTGGCGGCCTTGGCCTGACGGGCCTGGTGGTCTGGGCGGAGATATCGCTTCGTCCCATCGCCAGCGCCTTCATCGACGAGGAGACGGTTCCCTTCCGAAATCTCCAAGGGTTTTTTGAGCTCACGGCTCAGAGCGACGCGGCGTTCGAACACATCTCGGCCTGGATCGATTGCACCGCCAGCGGCGAACAGCTTGGCCGGGGCGTCCTCTATCGCGGCAACTGGGCCAGCGACGGAGACCTTCGACCGCACCCGTCCCGACAACGACTTTCGATCCCGGTGACGGCCCCGCCGGGCCTGATGAACGGCCTAAGTCTCAAGGCGTTCAACACCGCCTATGGACTAAGCCAGGGTCTGCGCAGGGGCGTCCACAGGGTGCACTACGACAAGGCCTTCTACCCGCTGGACGCCATCGGCGGCTGGAACAGGCTTTATGGTCCGCGCGGCTTCTATCAGCACCAGTTCATGGCTCCTCCGCAGGCCCAGGAAAGCGCCATGGCCGAGGCGCTTGGTCTACTGGCCAGGTCTGGTCAGGGATCGTTTCTGGCGGTGCTCAAGAGCCTTGGCCCATTACATTCGGGCGGGCTGGTGTCCTTTGAGGGCCCTGGTCTCTCTCTGGCTCTCGACTTTCCCAATCGCGGCGCCGCGACGCTGGCGCTGCTGGCGCAGCTGGACCAGATCGTCGTGCGCGCCGGGGGTCGGATCTACCCGGCCAAGGACGCGCGAATGTCCCCGGCGACCTTCAAGGCCGGCTACCCGAGATGGCGTGAGCTGGAGTGGCTTCGCGATCCCCTGTTTTCTTCCGGTTTCTGGCGACGAGTGACCCATGACTGACCATGCCTGGCGCGGCCGCGGCGTCCTTATCCTCGGCGCAGCCTCGGCGATCGCCGAAGCCGTCGCGCGCGACCTCGCTATGCAGGGAGCGAGGCTTGCCCTGGTCGCCCGGGACACTGTGCGTTTGCAGGAGATCGCGGCTGACCTGCGTGTGCGAGGGGCGTCCGTAGTCGTCATCCGGGCCCTGGATCTCGTGGAGGCCGAACCGACCGACGAGTTGCTCGCCGCGATCGCCGACGAGATGAACGGCTTTGATACCGCGCTGATAGCGCACGGCCTGCTCGGCGATCAGTCTGAGGCAGTGCAATCTGCGTCGGAGGCCGCCAGATTGCTGGACGTCAATTTCACCAGCGCCGCGCTTTGGGCGCTAGCGCTAGCGCGCTTCCTTGAGCAGCGTTCCGGTTCCCAAGGGGTCGTGGCGGCCATCGGCAGCGTCGCAGGCGATCGTGGCCGCGCCTCGAATTTCATCTACGGCTCCGCCAAGGCCGGACTGGCGGTTCTGATGCAGGGCCTTGCCCATCGCAGCGCACGCGAGGGCGGGCCGCGCGCCGTGGTCTACAAGCTCGGGTTCGTCGACACGCCGATGACCGCAGGCATGGCGAAGGGCGGCCCGCTTTGGAGTACGCCGGAGAATATCGCCAAGGTCATCGTCAAGGGCCTCACGGGCAAGAACGCCATCGTCTATGGCCCTTGGTTCTGGCGCTACGTCATGCTGGTCATCCGCCTGCTGCCCCAGAGCGTGATGTCCAAACTTAACCTCTGACGCGACCGCGGACGCTGTCGAGAAAAGCGGCCTGTTTCGTAGGCCGCACGGAAGACCACTGCCACTGCGCGCCTACAGGAGCTCGGAGCTTCAGCCTATCAGAGATTTCGCCGGTCGGCGGGCGGCCAGGCCTAGCGCGACGATGGCGAGGAGCAGCGGTGCGAATGAAACCCAAAGCACCACCTGCCAGCCGTGCGAGGTCAGCAGGCTCCCCGAGGAGAAGGAGCCCACCGCCATCGTGCCGAACACGATGAAGTCGTTGAGCGTCTGCACGCGAGTCTTCTCCTCGGCGCGATGGCTTTCGAGGACCATGGCCGAGGCGCCGACAAAGCCGAAGTTCCAGCCTAGCCCAAGCAGGATCAGCGTCACCCAGAAGTGCGCAACGTCGACGCCGGCCAGGCCGATGGCGGCCGAGACGCCAGTGAGCGCTAGGCCGGCGGCGACGACGCGGCCGGCGCCGAACCTGGTGATCAGTCGGCCAGTGAAGAAGCTGGGCGCATACATGGCGATCACATGCCATTGGAGGCCCAGGTTGGAGGCTTCCTGCGAGTGTCCGCACATGCGCATCGCCAGCGGCGCGGCGGTCATCAGGAAGTTCATCAGCATGTACGAGACCGCGCCGCAGACCACCGCGACGACGAACTCCCGCTGCCGCGCAATGACCAGGAGAGGTCTACCGCCCGAAAGCTCTTCGATCGTCGGCGCGGGCAAGCGGACGCCTGCAATGACCAAGGCCGAGAGAGCCGCGACGCCGGCCTGGGCGATGAAGGTCGCCGCGAACATGTGCGGAGACCAGAGG
>JAEXKM010000413.1 GCA_023445705.1 Pseudomonadota bacterium | reverse complement strand
CAGCAACCTAAAGCGCGAGAACCGGCGGCTGCGGGCCCAGACCATCCAACCCGACGGACTGATCGGGAAGTCGGTCGTCACCCAGCAACTGCGCAGTCTGATCAGCAAGCTCGCCTCAGCCAACAGCCGCGTGCTGATCGCAGGACCGCCTGGATCGGGTAAGGAGACGGTCGCGCGTCTGATCCACGCCGCCAGCCCGCGTGCGCGAAACGAGTTCGTGGTGATCAGCGCCGCGGGCATGACGCCCGAGCGGGTCGACACCGAACTTTTCGGCGAGGAAGTGGAGGGCGGCCGGCCGGCCAAGATCGGGGTGTTCGAGCGCGCCCATGGCGGGACGCTATACCTCGATGAAGTGGCGGACATGCCGCGCGAGACACAGAGTCGTATTCTCCGCGTCCTGGTGGAACAGCGGTTCCGCCGCGTGGGCGGAGAGCAGGACGTGCAGGTTGATGTTCGGGTGGTGTCGTCGACCTGCCGCGACCTGCGCGAGGAGATCACCGCCGGCCGCTTCCGCGAGGACCTGTTCCATCGCCTCAACGTGGTGCCGGTGAGCGTGCCGGGGCTCTCGGAACGCCGCGAGGACATCCCCGAACTGATCGACTACTTCATCAACCGGATCTGTGAAGCCACGGGCATGCCGCGCCGCCGGCTTGCCGACGACGCGCTGGCGACGCTGCAGGTTCGGGGCTGGCCGGGCAATCTCAGCCAGCTCCGCAACAACGTGGAGCGGATGCTGATCCTGGCGGCGGGCGATCCGGGCGATCCGATCACGGCGGACATGCTGCCGAACGACGCCGTGGTGGCCGATCAGAGCTCGACCCTCGGGGCCGAGAAGATCATCGCGCTGCCGCTGCGCGAAGCGCGCGAGGCGTTCGAGCGGGAGTACCTGCACGCCCAGATGCTGCGCTTCTCCGGCAACATCTCGCGGACGGCGGCTTTCATCGGCATGGAACGCTCGGCGCTGCACCGCAAGCTCAAGTCGCTGGGCCTTTCCGGCGCCCGGCCCATGGAAGAAGAGGACGCGTAAGTTGGGGCGTATCGCCTATGTGAACGGGCAATTCGTGCGGCACGGCGAGGCCGTGGTCCATATCGAGGACCGCGGCTATCAGCTGGCCGACGCGGTCTATGAGGTTTGGGCCCTTTTCGACGGCAAGCTCGCCGATGCCGAGGGGCACTTCGCCCGCCTCGAGCGCAGCCTTTCCGAACTTCGCATTCCTATGCCGATGAGCCGCGCGGCGCTTACCATCGTCCTGCGCGAGGCGGTGCGGCAGAACCGCGTCCGCGACGGCCTTCTCTATCTGCAGGTGGGCCGAGGCGTCGCGCCACGCACCCACGCCTTTCCTGATCAACCTACGGCGCCGGCCGTCGTCATCACGGTCTCGCCGCTCGATCGCCCAGCGGTGGAGGCGAAGGCGGCCAAGGGGATCAAGGTCATAACCACGCCCGAGAACCGCTGGGGCCGTTGCGACATCAAGACGGTCGGCCTGTTGCCGAACGCGCTGGCCAAGCAGGCGGCCAAGGAACAGGGCGCGGCTGAGGCCTGGTTCGTGGACGACCTGGGCTTCGTCACTGAAGGCTCGTCTTCGAACGCCTGGATCATCGACCAGGACGGCGCGCTTCGCACCCGCGACACCAACGCCAACATCCTGCGCGGGGTGACCCGGCACACGCTCCTCGACGTCCTGCGCGAAGAGGGGCTGAAGGTTCACGAGCGCCCGTTCACGCCGGACGAGGCGGTGGCGGCCAGAGAAGCCTTTATCACCGGCGCAGGCAGCCTTGTCCTGCCCGTGGTGGCGGTCGACAACCGTCCAGTTGGTGATGGAAAGGTCGGACCAGTGGCGATGAAGCTCCGTCGCCTCTATATCGAGCGGGCGAGGGCGACAGCCGTCTGATCGGGGCCGTGCGATTGCACCGGTCACGTTCGGCGGTCTAGCTTCATACATGTGTGTGGGAGGCGCCTTGCCTCCCGGAACAGAGAAAAGGGCGAAAAGCCATGTCCGGCAACGACAAGAAACAGAACCTTCAGGACACGTTCCTGAATAGCGTCCGCAAGTCGAAGACCCCGCTGACCATCTTTCTGGTGAACGGCGTCAAGCTTCAGGGTGTCGTGAGCTGGTTCGACAATTTCTGCGTGCTGCTGCGCCGCGATGGCCAATCGCAACTCGTATACAAGCACGCCATCTCCACCATTATGCCGGCCCAGCCTGTTCAGCTTTACGAGCCGGCGGAAGACGAGGCTGATTGACCTCCAAGTCCATTACTCGCGAAGCGCCCCCGCAGGGGGCGCTCGTCATCCATCCCGACCGTGACGGGCGCGGCAGCGCCCGCAGCAGTCAGGCGCGTCTGGAGGAGGCGGTCGGCCTCGCCGAAGCCCTGGACCTCATCGTGGCGGACGCGATCATCGCGCCGTTGCGCAAACTCACGCCTGCCACCTTGTTCGGCAGCGGCAAGGTCGACGAGATCGGGGCGCTCTGCCACGAACTCGACGTCGATGTCGCGGTCGTCGACGACGCGCTGACGCCGGTCCAGCAGCGAAATCTGGAGAAGGCCTGGAAGGTCAAGGTCATCGACCGTACCGGGCTGATCCTCGAGATCTTCGCGCGCCGGGCGCGAACGCGCGAAGGCCGCTTGCAGGTCGAATTGGCTCGGCTTTCCTACGAACGCTCCCGGCTTGTTCGGACCTGGACCCACCTGGAACGCCAACGCGGCGGCTTCGGGGTCATGGGCGGTCCGGGTGAAACCCAGATCGAGACCGACCGGCGGCTGTTGGCCGACAAGATCGGCAAGCTCAAGCGCGAGCTGACCGAGGTGCGCAGGACCAGAGACCTGCAGCGGGGCGCGCGCCAGCGCCACCCGTTCCCGGCGGTCGCGCTGGTCGGCTACACCAACGCCGGCAAATCGACGCTCTTCAACCGCCTGACCAATTCCGAGGTCATGGCGGAAGATATGCTGTTCGCCACGCTCGATCCGACCTTGCGCATGCTGAACCTGCCCGATGGCCGGCCGGCGATCCTGTCGGACACCGTGGGCTTCATTTCCGATCTGCCTCACGAACTGGTGGAGTCCTTCCGCGCTACGCTGGAGGAGGTGAAGGAAGCCGACGTGATCCTGCACGTTCGGGACATCGCCAGCGAAGAGACCGAGGCCGAGGCCGAAGATGTCCGGGCGGTCCTCGAACGCCTCGGTGTCGACGTTCAAGAACGGAACGTCATCGAGGTCTGGAACAAGGCCGACCTCGTGGACGCCGAACTTGCCCGTGACCTCGCCGGCGACGCGCGCCGCCACCATCCGCCGGCGGTGCTGATCTCGGCGGTGACCGGCGAGGGGTGCGACGCTCTGCTGGCGGCGATCGCCCGCATCGTGGACGATGCGCCCCCGGTGTCGGTGCACGCCACGGCCGAGCAGGGCGCGGCGGTCGCCTGGCTTTATCGCCACGGGCGGGTCATGGACCGCGTGGATGACGAGGATGGTGGGGTCCGGCTCGCCGTGCGCCTCACGGCGCAGGCTCTGGGCCAGTTCGAGCAACGCTTCCCGGGCGCGGACCTGACGCCGCTCTAGCCGGAGTTGGCCGCCGTTCGTTCGGCGGCCTTTGCCGCGTCCCAGAGCATGTCCATTTCGGTCAGGTCTGAATCGGCCGGGGTCTTGCCGCGCTTGGCGAGCTCGGCCTCTATGAACTGAAAGCGGCGGGCGAACTTGGCGTTGGTCGAGCGCAGGGCGTCCTCGGGCTCAAGGTCGAGCTTGCGGGCCAGATTGGCGCAGACGAACAGGACGTCGCCCAGCTCATCGCGTAGCCGGTCGGGGCCGCCGTCTTCGATCTCCCGCTCCAGCTCGGCGGTCTCTTCGCGCAGCTTGTCGAGGACGAACGAGACGTGCGGCCAGTCGAAGCCGACTCTCGCAGCGCGGGCGGTCAGCTTGACGGCGCGGGTCAGTGCGGGCAGGCCGACGGGGACGTCGTCCAGCAGACTCTTGTTTTTGCCCTTGTCGGCGCGCTCCTGGGCCTTGATGACCTCCCACGCTTGGGTCTGTTCGGCGCTGGTGCGCTGCTCCTCGGGGCCGAAGACATGCGGGTGCCGGCGGATCATCTTCTCGGAGATCGCGTTGGCCACGTCGTCGAAGGCGAAGGCGCCCTGTTCCTGCGCCATGCGGCTATGAAAGACCACCTGCAGCAGCAGGTCGCCCAACTCTTCCTTCAGATCTCTAAGATCGCCGCGCTCGATGGCGTCGGCGACCTCGTAGGCTTCCTCCACCGTATAGGGCGCGATGGTGGCGAAGGTCTGCTCCAGGTCCCACGCGCAGCCGTCCTGAGGGTCGCGCAGGCGGGCCATGATGGCGAGGAGCCGATCGATCGGCCGTTCGTCACTCGGCGGGGCGGATGGCGGCATTGATCTCTTTGCTGATCTTGGGCTCGGCGCCCATCTCGGGCGCGGCTTCGGCGAGGCCGGGTTCCTGGAGGTCGCGCGCGGCCAGGGCCTCGCGGATTTGAGCGTGGCGCTCGGCGGTGAGCGGGAAGCGCCAGACGATGAGGCTGGCCAGGACCGACATACCCGCCGGCACGGCGCAGAAGAGGATAGCCAGCCCCTGCATGCCGGTGTCGACGCCTTGGCCCTTGGGATCGAAGCCCATGACCTGCAGCAGCGGGAATGAGATGCCGACCGCCGCGGCGGACCCGATCTTCACCGTACCGGCCAGGATCGCATAGAGCAGGCCGGTGCGGTCGACGCCGCTCTCCAGCCGCTCCTCGTCGCCGATGTCGGCCATCATCGCGCGCAGGAGGAAGGCGCCCGCGGCGTAGGGCACGCCGATCAGGAACATCAGCACTCCGGCGACGAGCATCGAGCCCTGCGGGATCATCAGGGAGCACATGGTCATGGCCGCGTAGACGAAGCCGGAGACGGCCAGCGCCCGGTGCTTGGAGATCCGATAGGAAAGCCACGTCCAGACCGGCGCGCCCACCAAGCCGCCGATGAAGTAGATCAGGAGCAGCAGGCTCGCTTCCCCGTGGGTGAAACCCTTCACCCGGCCAAAGAAGAAGAAGAACAGGGCGCCGGTGATCGCCGGTCCGGTGCCGATCAGCAGGTCGGCGACCAGGATTCGCACGACGGTCGGGCGCTTGAAGAGCGCCAGGTATTCCCGGAAGCCGGACTTCTTCTTTTCGGACGTCACCTGCGGCTCGGGCACGCGCCATAGGGCCAGCGCGACGGTGATCGGCATCAGGATCACGATGAACCAGCCCATGGCCTGCACACCGGCGGCATGTCCCTTCACGCCCATGAGCGGGAGCAGGGCGGGCAAGGTCAGGACGAGGATCATCCCGAGGACGTTGCCGGCCTGCCACCAGGCATAGATGCGTGATCGCTGGTCGTATTGAGGGGACAGGACCGCGGCCCAAGCCAACTGCGAGAGGCCGGCGATCGAGACGCCGGCATAGACGACCAGCAGCCAGATCCAGAGATAGACGGAACTGACGCCCGGCTTGGCCATGAACAGCATGAAGGACGCCAGCATCAGCAGCGGGGCGCTGATAGCGAACCAGAGCTTGAACCGACCGAACCGCGAGCGGGTCCGGTCCATGACGCCGCCGATATAAGGGTCGAACGCCATGTCCAGGAAACGCACGGCCATGAAGGCCGCGCCGACCGCCGAAAGGCTGAGGCCCAGTTCGCTGGCATAGTATTCGGGGAGGTAGACCACCAGCGGCAGGCCGAGGCCCGCCAGCGGCAGACAGGGAGCGGCTAGCGCCGCCAAGGTCCAGTTGGAACGACGGTCCGCTCGCGCGGTCATTTCACTCATCCCCTAATGCTCCCGGATCTACTGATGTCCAGCGAGCGGCGCGATCTGACAGGCCTGCCCCGGGGGACGCAAGGCCTATCGCCGTTATCTGCGGGCGTAGGCCTGTCCACGGCTCAATTGAACGGCGAAACGGCTGATGGCGTACTGCGCATCCGACCACGTGGTGGTGCGCGATGATTGGCGGATGTCGGTTTCGTACCAGCGGTAGCTGATCGGAGTGACCTCGCCATCGACCGAGATCGCCTGGCCCTCGATCTTCGCGCCGCCGACGCCAAAGCTGGACATGGAA
>JAEXKM010000406.1 GCA_023445705.1 Pseudomonadota bacterium | reverse complement strand
GCCTGAAGCTGCGCCCGAGCCCAAGCCGGCGCCGGCGGCCGCAGCGCCTGCCGAAGTTCAGCCCGCGCCGCTCGCGGCTGTCGCAACGCCTGAAGCCGAGGCCAAGCCGGCTCCGAAACCCAAGGCTGCGGCCAGCGCGAAGGAGGCGCCTGCGGCCGCGAAGACGACGCCGAAGCAGGCTGCGAAGCCAAAGGCGGCCACCAAGGCGCCTATCGCTGACAAGGTCCCGGCGGCCAAGTCCCCGGCGCCTGCCAAGACCTCCGCCCCGAAAGCTTCGGCGAAGGCGGCGACGCCCAAACCTGCTGCGAAAACTTCGGCCAAGGCCGTCGCGCCTAAGGCGAAGCCCGCTGCGAAAGCGGCGCCTAAGTCTGCAGTCACGAAGTCTGCAGCTGGAAAGCCTGTGACGTCCAAACCTGTCGCCGCCAAGGCGGAGCCAAAGAAGGCGCCCGCAGCCGCCAAAAAACCCGCGGCGGCGAAGGCAAAACCGGCCTCCTGACCTATTTGGCCGAGCGTTTCAGGGCGACCAGCGCCTCGTCCAGGCAGGCGCGGTCACCGGCGATGACGATCTGGCCGCCATTGGGGCCCACCGGCTGCCCGCGCCAGTCCGTGACCAGCCCGCCGGCGCCTTCGATCAGGGGGATCGCGGATTCGATGTCCCAGGCCTTCAGCCCCGCTTCGATGACCATGTCCATCTTGCCCATCGCCACCATGGCGTAGGCATAGGCGTCACAGCCCAGCCGTGCGAGGCGGGCGGCGGCGCGCACTTGAGTCCATGCGCCCAGTTCCGCGCCGTCGAAGCACCCTTCAGGGTCGGTGGTGGCGATGATCGCGTCCGTCAGTTTCGGACAGGGGCGGACGGCCAAGGGCCGGGTTTCACCTCGGGACACCAGGCGCGAACCGCCCGCGTGTCCGATGAACACTTCGTCGAGGAACGGCTGGCCGATCGAGCCGAGCACGGGCCGGCCCTGGTGACGCAGCCCGATCAGGGTGCACCAGAGCGGCAAGCCGGCGATGAAGGCGCGCGTGCCATCGACCGGGTCCAGCACCCAGACGAACTCGGCGTCCGGGCGATCCTCGCCGTATTCCTCGCCGATCACGCCGTGGTCCGGATAGCGCTCGGCGATCAGTTTGCGGATCTCCGCCTCCGCGCCCTTGTCGGCGGCGGTGACGGGATCAAAGCCGCGGGGGCCCCCCTTGTCCTCCAGCCCATGATCGGCGCGGAACAGCGGCAGGATGACCCTGCCGGCCGCAGCGTTGAGCTCCAGGAGAAAGGCGTCCAGTTCGGCCAGGCGGTCGGCGGCGAGGGTCGGCGAAGGCATGACCTCGCTTTAGCGCGCCGCCTGCATTTCCGAAAGGCGCGGAGCGGCGGTCAGGCCAGTTCCGGATCCCCGTTGAGCGACTTGGCCAGGTCCAGAAGCCGGCGACGGGGACGTTCGTCCAGCTGGTAATAGGCGCGGATCAGGTCCAGGGTCTCGTCGCTGGCGAGGATCTCGCCGCCGGGCTGCGGACGCGCGTCCTCGCCGTCGGCGTCGTGCTTCGGCTGGCCTGCCAGCCCGTCATAGAAGTAGCCGACCGGCACTTCGAGCGCTTCGGAGAGCTGCCACAGACGGGCGGCCGAGATGCGGTTGGCGCCGCACTCGTACTTTTGAATTTGCTGGAAACGCACGCCGCAGGCCCCGGCCAATTGCTGCTGGGTCAGCCCAAGCAGGCGTCGCCGGCGGCGAAGCCGCTTGCCGAGGTGAACGTCGATTTGGTTGCCCATGGACTCCATCGCCCCCGATCCTTTTACTGGCGCCGTTCCAATCCGAGACGGCTTGCGGGGAATCCGGCAAATCGCGCGCCAAGCGAGTATCGTTCGCGTTGCGCGACACGGAATGACCCGACTAGTAGAGGCGCATGAACCAAGCCAAGCCTTCTGTGGCGCAAGATCTTCTGTGGCGGCTGGAGGCTCTGGCCTTCGATGTCGTGATCGGCTTCGCGCGCGTCCTGCCGGTCGATCTTGTGTCCGACTTTGGCGCCTGGTTCTTCAAGACGCTCGGCCCGCTGACCAGCGCGCACCGGGTCGCCGAGACAAATCTGCGGATCGCCTTTCCCGACGCCTCCGATAGCCGCATCGCCGCCTTGCTGGTGGATCAGTGGGACAATACGGGCCGCACCTTCCTCGAGTTGCTGATCATGGATCGGATCATCCGCTCTCCTGATCGGGTTGAGGTGGTCAATGGTCATCGGCTTAGCGAGATCGCGGCCAGGGCCGAGCCGGTCGTGTTCGTTTCGGGTCACTTCGCCAATTTCGAGGTCATGCCGGCGACGATCGTCAATTCGCCGGTCCAGTGCCACATCACCTATCGGGCGATGAACAATCCTCATGTGGAGAAGCGGGTCCGTGACTATCGCTTCCGCTATGGCGTCCGCTACTTCGCCCCCAAAGGCGGGGACGGAGCCCGCGATCTGCTCGCCGCGCTGGGGCGCGGGGAGTCGGTGGCGCTGATGAACGACCAGAAGTTCAACGGCGGCGTGGCCTCGCCATTCTTCGGGCTGACGTGCCATACGGCGCCGGGGCCTTCGCGCCTGGCCCTGCGATTCAATACGGTGCTGCAGCCGATGTCGGTCCAGCGTAAGCGCAAGGCGCGCTTCCGGGTCGTCGTGCACGAGCCTATCCATCTTGAGCATACAGGCGACAACGCCGCCGATGTCGCGGCGGGCGTGCGCAAGGTGAACGCCTTCGTCGAGGAGCGTGTGCGCGAGCGTCCGGCCGAGTGGTTCTGGACTCACAAGCGCTGGCCCAACGACACCTACAAGCGCAACCGCTAGGCGGGGCTGGGCGCGCCCACCATCAGCATGGGGTTCATGTGCCGGTCCCGCCATTTCATGCGCCAGCAGAGATGCGGGCCGGTCGCCCGGCCCGTAGCGCCGACCGCCCCTATGCGTTGGCCGCGGGTGACCGACTGGCCGCGTAGGACGTCGACACCGCTCAGGTGCAAGTAGGCGCTCACGAGGCCCTGGCCGTGATCGATCATGATCAGCCCGCCTTCGAACAGCATTCCGGTCTCAGCCAGGACCACCAGGCCGCCGGCGGGCGCATAGACGGCCGTGCCGCGCGGCGCAGCCAGATCGATGCCGTAGTGCGGCGGGCGGGCGCGGCCGTCGACGATGCGTTGGCCGCCGAACCGCGCGCTCACCCGAAAATCCCGTAGCGGCGCGGAAAAGCCGGCGCGGAAGTCGTCCCGATCGACCCGGCTGGCGAAGGCCGCCGCCTTGCGCTTGGTCTCTGCCGCGATCCTGGCTTCCAGTTCGGGGCTGGCCTGGCCCTGATAGACCTGGCGAAGGCCCTTGATGCGTTGAACGTCGTACTGCGCAGGCCCGATCTGCAGGGTCCGCAGCACCTCGCCGTCGCGCCCCATGATCCTGACCGTGGCTTGCGGCTTGGCGTCACGATCGAAGCCGAGGACGAAGTAGCCGGCGTCTGAGGCCCGAGCCACCTGCTGGCCGTCCAGGAACACCTTGGCGCCGGGATCGGTGCGGCCGATCGCAAAGCCGCCCTGCTGGAGCCGGCCGCTGAGCGCGAGGTCCGCCGCGCGCGCATGTGTCGAGAGGCCGAGGCCGGCGATCCCCAGGATCGCGCCCCGTCGACCGATCAGGACTGCAGTTCCTTCCAGCGGGCCAGGGCTTCCGCGGGCGTCGCGTAAGCTTCCTGCAGCGCCGGATTCCAGTAGCGCAGCGCCTCCACGGGGATCTTCACCTTGGAGACCGCGCAGATGACGTAGCGGCCAGGCTTCAAGACGACGAACTCGCCGTCTCCATAGTGCAGCGAAGCGAGGTCGGCGCCGGTAAGGTCACGGTCGTGGGCGTTCATACTGTCAATGTAGCGCGTCTGGGACGGTCAGAACAGGTCGCCCTGGTTTGAGGGCGGCGCCGGCTTGCTTGGTCGCGCGGGCTTCGAGGCCGGCTTGGGGCTTGCGGCGCCGTCGATGGTGGCTTCCCGGCTCTGGTCGGCGAACACCAGTCGCACGCTCTCGCCGCTCTCCAGTGAGGAGCCCTGCCGGACCAGGGATCCGTCCATCCGGTGCACCCGTGCGAACCCACGTTTCAGCGGCGCGCTGGGATCAACGGAGGCGTAGAGCTTGGAGAGGCTGGCCAGCCGCTCGCCGGTGCGGGCCAGGCCGCGCTCCATGGCCGGCGTCAGGCGAACGGACAGCCGCTCGAGCCGATCGGCCTGCACCTGCTGGGGCCGCATCAGCAGTCCGGGGTTCAGGCGCGCAGAGACGCGGACGAGGTCGGTGCCGTGGGCGGCGACGTTGCGCGACAGGCCTGCGCCCAGGCGGCTGGCGGCGAGGTTGAAGCGTTGGGCGGCCATCTCGACCAGGTCCGGGACGCGCGCCAGGGCGCGGCCGGCGTGCTCGACCCGTCCGCGCCGATCTTCCACCACCCGGCCGCCGCACCGGTGCAGCCGCGCCGAGAGGTCGCCGATGTAGCCGCGGAGCTCGGAGAACACCGGGGTCGCCATCTCGGCCGCGGCCGTCGGAGTCGGCGCACGACGGTCGGAAACGAAGTCGATCAGCGTCGTGTCGGTCTCGTGCCCGACCGCCGAGATCAGCGGGATCGAGCCTTCGGCCACGGTGCGGGCCAGCGCCTCGTCGTTGAACGCCCAGAGATCTTCGACCGAACCGCCGCCGCGCGCGACGATCAGGATGTCGGGCCGCGGGACCGGGCCGTCCGGCGCCAGGGCGTTGAAGCGCGCGATGGCGTTGGCGACCTGGCTGGCCGCGGCGTCGCCCTGCACCACCACCGGCCAGACGATCACGCGGCAGGGCCAGCGGTCGCGAATGCGGTGCAGGATGTCGCGTATGACTGCTCCGGTGGGACTGGTGATCACCCCGACCACCGCCGGCATGGTCGGCAGAGGCTGCTTGCGGGCGGGATCGAAAAGGCCCTCGGCCTGCAGCTTGGCCTTCAGACGCTCGAGCTGGGCCAGCAGCGCGCCGACACCCGCAGCCTCCATGGTCTCTATGACCATCTGGTAGCGCGAACCGGCGGGGTAGGTGGTGATCTTGCCGGTCACCACGACCTCCATGCCCTGCTGCGGGCGGATGGAGAGGTTGCGGACCGAGCCCTTCCAGACGACCCCGTCGATCGCGGCGCGCTCGTCCTTGATCGTCAGATAGACGTGGCCATTGGAATGGTGCGTGACTTTGGAAAGCTCGCCCCTCAGCCGGACGAAGCCATAGGCGTCCTCGAGGGTGCGTTTCAGGGCGAACGCGAGTTCCGAGACCGAATAGGCCTTGGCGTTGCCGGAAGTCTCAGGCGCGATGTCGGTCATGGGCGAGACATAGCCGTCGCGGCGGCCCAAAAAAAGCTGAGGCGCGCCCGACGACAGCAAGCCGTCGCCAGGGCGCGCCCGAGCCCACCCCTCGGTACTAGATGTAGCGGCGCAGCGAGCGTGCCAGCTCGTTGGCGCCGGAACGCTTCTTGGTCTGGGCCGGCTGATAGGCCACCCGGGCGTGTTCCATGCAGTAGGGGCCATCGTCCTGGCGACGGCCGCAGAACGTGAAGTTGTCGCTCGACGGGTCGCCGATCGGCCACTTGCACATGTGTGCGCCGAGGGTCAGCACGGTGGCCGTGCCCGGCGCTTCGTCGATGTGGCGCACCGG
>JAEXKM010000370.1 GCA_023445705.1 Pseudomonadota bacterium | reverse complement strand
GCCCTGGCCCGCTTCGATGGCGTCGTGCTCAACGCCCTGCGCGAGACCGAAACCAGCCTCGCGACCTACGCCCATGACCTGGAACGCAACGCCGCGCTCCGCTCAGCGCGCGATGAGGCGGCCCTGGCCGAGCAGCAGGCGGCGACCCTCTACCGGGCCGGCCGCAGCCCCTATCTGGCCGGGCTGGACGCCCAGCGAACCCTGGCCGGCGCCGACGCGGCCCTGGCCGAGTCCGACGCCAAGGTCGCCGCCGACCAGGTGAACCTGTTCCTGGCGCTCGGCGGCGGTTGGGGCGGAGAATAGGGCGGGGCGCGGACTGCCGCTCGCCATGCCGTTAGGAGGCGAGCGGCGGCCAGCCGGCTGATCCTAAGATGCGCCGGTTGCGCCGAACTGCAGCGTGTCCATCACCTTCTCGAGATTGAAGCTCCCCGCCTTCTGGGCGGGCGGGAACTCCTTCAGCGTCTCAAGATACTCACCGATGATGTCCTGGCACGGGACCAGGATGAACGCCCGATCAAGATACCAGTCCCAGTAGGTGTTCGACGTGATGTCGGCGAACTCGTAGGGGTCGGTGCGTAGATTGAAGAGCTTGGGGATGCGGCCCGTAACGAAGGGACGCCCCCAGATCTCCAAGGTGCCCTGGGCCTTTTGCTCCATGAAGACCACTTTCCAGTTGTCCATCCGCAGCCCGGCCACTTCGCCCTCGTCGGTGAAGTAGATGAAGCCCTTGCGCGGACTCTTCTCACCCTTGATCAGGTGGCCAACCAGGCTATTGCCGTCGAGATGAGACTTGAAGTTCCGCCCGTTGAGCGTGGCGCCCTTCTTGAGGTCTTCCTTGATCGTACCAGCGCCCGCCATCTCGGCGAAGGTCGGCAGCCAGTCGAGGTGCGAGACGATGTCGTTCGAAATCGAGCGGGCAGGAATGTTGCCCGGCCAGCGAACCATGGCGGGTACGCGGTAGGCGCCTTCCCAACTGGTGTTCTTTTCCGAACGGAACGGCGTGGTGCCTGCGTCCGGCCAAGAGTTGCAGTGCGGCCCGTTGTCGGTCGAGTACATGACGAAGGTGTCGTCGGCGATCCCCAGTTCGTCCACGAGGTCGAGGAGCACGCCGATCGCCTTGTCGTGATCGATCATCACGTCATGATATTCGCTCTGCCAGCGGCCTGCCTGGCCCCTGCTTTCCGGCTTTACGTGAGTGCGGAAATGCATGTGGGTGGTGTTGAACCAGACGAAGAAGGGGACGCCCGCTTTCACCTGCTCACGAATGAAGGCGGCAGCGCGTTCGGTGACCTCGTCGTCGATCGTCTCCATGCGCTTCTTGGTCAGCGGACCGGTGTCCTCGATCGACTGTCCGCCCTTGCCGTCGGCCTTGCAGTGCAGCACGCCGCGCGGCCCGAAACGCTTGCGGAAGTTGGGGAACTCCTTGGGGTCAGGATAGTCCGGGTTCTCCGGCTCCTCCTCGGCGTTGAGGTGGTAGAGATTGCCGAAGAATTCGTCGAAGCCATGCATCGTCGGCAGCTGCTCGTCGCGGTCGCCGAGATGATTTTTGCCGAACTGGCCTGTGGCGTATCCCTGGGCCTTCAGAACGGTGGCGATGGTCGGGATCGAGTCCTTCATGCCTTCCTTGGCGCCTGGCATGCCGACCTTGGTGAGGCCGGTGCGCAAGCCGCCCTGGCCGGTGATGAAGCTGGCGCGGCCGGCGGTGCAGCTCTGCTCCGCGTAATAGTCCGTGAACACCATGCCTTCGTCGGCGATGCGATCGATGTTGGGCGTCGTGTAGCCCATCATCCCCTTTGTGAAGCAACTGAGGTTCGACTGGCCGATATCGTCGCCCCACATGACCAGAATGTTGGGTTTCTTCGCCATGGTCGCTTTCCTCGCCGGTTAATTGAGGCGGGAATTCTGAGCCCAGGCCCGTTCGGTGAAATCGGGGTTTACCCGTGCGCCTCCAATTAAGATTGCTGGCGCCGCCGCCTGGCGACCTTTCATCAGATCGCCAGGCGCGGGCGCACGCGCACCCCTAGGCGCGGCGCATGCTGACGATAGGGACGGGCGGCTTCAGCCACTGGCCGCGTTGGTCGGCGAACTTGGTCTCGCCATTGGTCGGCAGCGACAGGATCTTCTGGACCACGGGCATGCCTTCGATCACCCGCCCAAAGGCTGCATAGCCCAGGTTGTCGCCGGGCTCGCCCGGATGAGCGTCGAGATAGGGCTGGTCGCCGACGCAGATGAAGAAGTTGCTGGTCGCGGTGCCTGGCGCGAACCGGCCTAGCGAGAGGGTCCCGTTCAGATGGCGCAGGCCCGTCTTGGTGGTGCTTTCGTGCCGGATCGGCGGAAACGGGCGAACCTTGGCGTCGGGCGCGCCGACGATCGTGCCATCGTTCTTCTGGCCCGCCGTGCGGGCGGCTCGGAAGAAGGTGCCGCCGTCATACGACTTGGCGTCCACGTACTGCAGGAAATTGGCCGAGGTCAGCGGCGCCTTGGCGGCCTCCAGCTCGACCAGGATCGTCCCGCGCCCGGTCTTGATCACGACCCGCGGCTTGCCAGGCGCGGCCCTGACGATGCTCGGCGCGGCGATGGCCAGCCCTCCGCCGATGATCAGGCTTCGACGTTCGATGGCCGGGCGGCTCATGCGCGATCTTCTCCGTGACGCTGTGGTTTGATCCTAGCCGGTTGCACGATGAGCCTCCGCAGGGCCAGCCAAAATGTGACCCGTTGAAGCTTTGCCCCGGACCTGCGTGCTAGGACGATGGACATGGATCTTCTGCTCGTCGAGGACGACCAAGCCCTGGCCGCGACCCTGGCCGCCGACCTCGGCGACTACGGCCATGCCGTGGCGATCATCGCCGACGGCCGCGAGGCGGTGCAGTCGGCCATGGAGCGCAAGCTCGACGCTATCCTCCTGGAGCGCAACCTCTCGGGCATGGACGGCCTGGCCGTCCTGCGCCGGCTGCGGGAGGAGGGGCTCACCGTGCCGGTGGTGATGCTCAGCGCTCTTGGCCAGTCGTCGCACAAGATCGAGGCGCTGGAGCAGGGCGCCGACGACTATCTGGTGAAGCCGGTCGATGTCGGCGAGCTGAATGCGCGGCTGGGTGCGTTGGAGCGCCGCCGCAACTGGCGGCCTTCGGAGGCCGATACCCTCAGCGCCGGCGACATCGTGGTCAGTCCGCTGCGGCGCCGGGCATGGCGGGCCGGGGCGGCTGTGGAGCTGTCGAAGATCGAATTCGAACTGCTGGCCGAGTTGGTCCGCAATGCGGGGGGCGTGCTCACCCGAGCGGTGCTCTATGAACGCGTCTGGCGCTATGACGCCGAACCCAAGGCCAATATCGCCGACATGTACGTTCGCCGGCTGCGTCAAAAGCTGATGGCTGGCGGGGGTGATGACCCCATCGTGACGGTCCGCGGCGTGGGCTACATGGTGCGCCCTTGAGCCTGACCCGCCTGGAGGTCGAAGCGGGAAAGGCCCCGGCGCGTGGGGTGCGCCGGGGCCAGCCGCCTAGAAGCGCATCGAAGCTTCGATGCCGTAGGTACGCGGTTCGTTGAAGTTGGCGTAGTCGCCCAGGGTCGCCTGGTTCGACGGGTCGCGACGATAGATGTGCTCTTCGTCGAGCAGGTTACGCGACCACAGCGAGAGGGTCAGGTTCCCGTTGCTCTGGCCAAGGTCGATGTCGGCCAGCGAGACGCGGCCGTTGACGATGAACGAGGAGTCCGCCTTCAGCGCGAACTGGTCGAAGGTCTGGGTCGCCTGGGCGTAGTTGGCGTCCAGGTGCAGCTTCACGGTCATGTCGCCCATCGGACGCGAGTAGTCGACCGAGGCGCTGGCCGCGTTCTTCGGCGTGAAGACGATGAACACCGGCTGCACGACGCCGCTGAACGGGTTCACCGTCGGCGGGATCTTCGTATAGGTGTAGGCGTAGGCGCCCGTCAGGGTCAGGCCTTCGGTCACCCGCAGAATGCCTTCCAGCTCAATGCCGCGGATCTTGGTCGTGCCCGGCGCATTGATCGTCTCGAGCGTGTTGCGCGTCGAGCCGTTCGGCTGCGGCGTCACCAGGCTGAAGTCGATCTGGCTGCCGGTCCGATCCATGATGTAGGCGGCCGCGTTCAGGCGCAGGCGGTGGTCGAACAGCTCGGTCTTCGCGCCGATCTCGTACGACTTGACCTCTTCCGGGCCGAACGAGCGGTAGGTGAGCGAGCGCGAGCTGGCGCCGCCGGCGCGATAGCCGGTCGCGTACTTGGCGTAGAGGTTGATGTCGGGCGTCGCGTCGTAGGCCACCGTCACCAAC
>JAEXKM010000403.1 GCA_023445705.1 Pseudomonadota bacterium | reverse complement strand
CCTGGGCTCGCGAGGCTTCTGCCTGGCGCCGCTGCTGGCCGAGCATGTGGCCGCCCTGGCCCTTGGCGCGCCCTCGCCGCTGCCCGCAGCCTTGGCCGAGATCGTCGATCCCGCCCGATTCCGAAGGCGCGCGGAGCGCAAAGGCCGTAATCTGACGCCAAGCCCGGCGACGGAGACGGCCGGGCCCGCAAAGGGAGCATGAGCGTGATCCGAGCATCTCTGGCGGCCGGCGCCGCCCTCCTTCTCCTGGCCGCCTGCGCCACCAAGGAGACCCTCGAAAACAGCGGCACGCCGCGACGCCAGTGCTTCTGGTCGCAGAATGTCAGCGGCTTCAACGCCATCGACCAGGAGACGGTGCTGATCACCGTAGGCGTCAACGACGTCTATCGGCTGGACCTGATGGGCCGCTGCCCGGACATCGACTGGAACCAGCGCATCGCCCTGGTTTCTCGCGGCGGCTCGTCGATCTGCTCAGGGCTCGACGCCACCATCATCACCCGCGGGCCGGGCGGCATGACCCAGCGCTGCCCGGTGCGGATGGTCACCCGGCTGACGCCGGAAGAGGCCACGGCGCTGCGCGCCAGGCCTCGCGGCAACTAGGAAAAAGGCGGGCGCCGCCTTTCGAGGAGACGGCGCCCAAGGTCCTGGTCAGAACCGCGCCTTGAGAGACAAGGCGTAGACGCGACCGAGCGGCGTGCCGCTGCCCGGGTCGTAGTTGTACTGAGTGCCCAGCGCGAACGGCGGATCCTCATCGAAGATGTTCTGGATCGACAGGGTCGCGGTGGTGTTGCGCGGCAGATCGACCCGATAGGTCAGGTCGTGCTGCCAATACTCAGGGATCTTGGTGCCGTCGGTCTTCAGGGCCGCAGCCAGGGCGATCGGGTTGGTTTCCACCTGGGTCACCGAAGAGATGAACCGGGTCTGCCAACGCAGATTGTGGATCCCGTGCGACCAGTTCAGGAAGGCGTTGGCGCGAAGGCGGTTGTAGCCGGTGAAGAGCGAGGCGCGGTAGGTCCCCGCCCGCTCCTGAACGCCGCCGCTGACAGAGGGGAAGCCCTCGATCATGTACGGCGCCTCGTCGTACTTCAGCAGGTAGGTCCCATCGACGCCCGCGGAGAAGTCGCCGCCGAAGACTTCGCCTACGTCCAGGTTGGCCTGGAAGTCGACGCCGGAGGTCTTCACGTTGCCGCCGTTGATGTACTGGGTGCGGTACGAGAGGATATTCGCCCGCCCGCAGGTGTCGCCGGAGAAGGTGAAGCGGGCCTGGACCGCGGCGTAGGCGGCGTTGCCGCAATTGCCGAGGGCCGAGCCGCCCGGGAACATGACGTTCAGCAGGTCGGCGGTGGTCTCCGAGGTCATCGGGTCGTCGAAGTCGAAGCTCCAGTAGTCGATCGTCGCCCGGAAGGCCGGGAAGCTGAACGCCGCGCCCACATTGTAGGTGAAGGCGGTTTCCGGCTTCAGGTCCGGGTTGCCGTAAAGGTCGTTGGCCCGGTAGGTGCCGTTGGCGTTGGTCAGGCCGCGCGTGAAGTTGTCGGTGGTGATGGTCGCGGCCGGCGCGCGGTAGGTGGTGCCAAGGGAGCCGCGCAGGGCCAGCCAGTCCAGCGCTTGCCAACGGACCGACGCCTTCGGGTTGAAGGTCTCGTCCTGGCTTTCGTAATATTCGTAGCGGCCGGCGACGGTGAGCTCGAGATCCTCGGTGATCGGAATCAGGACTTCGGCGAAGGTCGAGCTGATCTTCCGGTTCACGTCATACGGACGCAGGTTGGCGTTGAACAGGAAGGGCCCGTTGGCCGTGGTCGCACAGTAGGGCGAGCCATCGCCGAACGGCGGGGAGTCCACGCACGGCGTGGCGTTGGCGTCATAGAGCACGTCCGGATCCTGGATCGTGCGGTCGTAGCGGTACTGCGCGCCCCAGGCCCAGGAGATGGCGTCGCCGCCCCAGCCCAGATCCCAGGGAAGCTGGCCGTTCAGGACGAAGTCGGCGACAAACAGCTCTGACGAGATCTCGTTGCGCTGCTTCTCGTCCATCCAGGCGACGACGTCGCCTCTGGCCGCCGCAGCCTCGTTGAAGCCAGGGATCGTGCTCGAACCGATATAGTAGGGGTTCGCGCCGACCTGGGCGGTGCTCTCGGCGAAGGCGTTGGTGAACGGGTTGAAGTAGTAGCAACCCATCGCGGCGTTGCCGGCGTTGGTCGTGAAGTTGTTGGTCTCGGCGGCGGTGCACTGGTCGGATGCGCCATCGCGGCTGCCGAAGCCTCGCAGGGCGAGCTGCAGGCGGTTAACCGAGAGGTCCTCGAGGTTATAGTTGTAGTCCTGCTTCTGGTAGGTCAGGGACAGGTCGAAGCCGATCCCATTGTCGAACTTGCCCTTGAAGCCGCCGGCCACGCGGGCGGTGTCGACCTTGTAGCTGTAGTGGGCGTGCCTATCGTCGGTGTACGGATTCCCGCCAAAGCCGATCGGTCGCCAGATGCTCTGGCTGGCGGCGACGCCATAAGACGCGGCGTTGGCTACGCCGGCCTTGGCGAGCGCCAGACCCGCAGCGCAGCTCGCCGCATCGACGCCGTAGGGCAGCGCCGTCCCGGTGCAGTTGGCGCCGTTGATCTGTGAGATCAGGGCCACCAGGCCGGGGTTGGTGTTGGGGATGTAGAAGCGCGACTGCTCGCCCGTGCCCGTGGCGGGGATCGGCGAGACGCCGCCGCCAGCCGACGCGCCCGAGGCCAGTTGCGGGGCCGGAAACTGGTTGGGACCGGTGACCGCCCAGCTTTGCATGGGCGTTTCATGCATCGCGTAGAGGACTTCGATATTGGCCGAGATGTTGTCGGTCACATCGAAGTTGAACTTGCCGTAGGCTTGGTAGTGGTCCTCGTTCTCCACCAGATTGTCGAAGCTGGTGTATTGGAAGTTACAGACTGAAGAGTCCGGCACGACCACCCGGCCGCCGATCAGCGTGGTCAGGCTGTAGGGCGCGCCGCCGTTCGCGGCGCAGCCGATGTCGGGCAAGGTCCCGGTGAAGCTGGCGGAGGTGAAGCCGCTGTTGGGCGAGCCCACCGGCGCCGTGGTCGCATAGTTGTAGCCGCCGGGATTGCCGGTGGCCGCCCAGCCGCCCAGCGGATTTTCGAGGAAGCCCTGGGGTCCGGTGCGGATGGCCCAATCACGTTCGAAGATCGGCAGTTCGGAACGCCGGCGATAGCCCAAGGTGATCAGAGCGTCGCCGCGCTCCCACTTCTTGCCCCAGGCGCCGTTGATCTCCCAGTCGCCGTCCGAGCCGTCGATGAACTGGTACTGGCCGCTGAGTTCAAAGCCCTCCAGGTCGGTGCGGGTGATGAAATTGACGACCCCGGCGATGGCGTCAGAGCCGTAAGTTGCGGCCGCCCCGTCCTTCAGCACCTCCACCCGGCCGATCGCGGCCGTCGGCAGAAGGTTGATGTCCACCGAGTTCAGGCCCTGCGGCGAGACCGGCACGCGCCGCCCGTTGAAGAGGACCAGGGTCCGCGCCCCGGTCACCGCGGAGTTCAGGCTGCGCAGGTTGATGGTCGCCGCGCCCGACCCCGCGCCGAAGCGGTTGTTCTCGCCGATGACCGCCCCGGAGGACGGAATGGTCTTGATGAACTGGACCATGGTCGGCGAACCGCGGGCTTCCAGCTCCTTGGAGCCGATCACATCGACCGGCAGGGCCGCATCTTCCGGCGTTCCGGCGATGAATGAGCCGGTGACGACCACCTCCTCGACGGTGGACGAGCCCTGTTGGGCGTTGGCCGATGTGGCGGAAATCGCCAGGGCGACAGCCAATAATGAGCCGCCGCAGAAATATCTGCTCTTCAACATTGGTTTCCTTCCCCCTCGAGAGCCGCCCCCGTCTGGCGCGGGAGCTGTGGACTCTTGAGCAGAAGGATCATCGAACGCGGCGTCAGCTCACGCCACAGTTTTTCAGAACCGCAACATACCGTTGTCTACAAAACAGCGGCGCCATGTTTACGAAAGTGAACGCCGTTCACTCGAAACCAAGGAGCGGCGTCAAGCCAAGCTTTGGCCCGCGGAAAGCCTTTCGGAGATTGGGTTTTTGGCGAAGAAGCAAGTGCTTGATCGCACGCGCATCCAAACGGCGTTCGGTTCGCCCAGGTAGCGCCGCGCGCATGCCGCCGCGGTAACTAAGGGCTCGAACTGTTGCAGGAAAGCCGCGCTTTCGGCCGATTTCAGACGCCGGACGACCGCATACCGACCACAAGAAGATTGGCTACGTAACGAAAATGACGAAGGGCCGCCTCTTTCGAGACGGCCCTCCACCGTAGTTCTTAGAAGCGCTTCTTCGCACCGATGACGAAGACGCGGCCCAGCGGCGTGGCGCTGGACGGGTCGTAGTTGTACTGGGTGCCGATCGCGAACGGCGGATCTTCGTCGAAGATGTTCTGCACGGACGCTGTGACGGTGGTGTCCCACGGCAGGTCGACGCGATAGGTCAGGTCGTGCTGCCAGTATTCCGGGATCTTGGTGGTGGTCTTGGTGGCGATGGCCAGGCCGATCGAGTTGCTTTCGGTCTGGTTCACCGAGCTGATGTACCGCATCTGCCAGCGCAGATTGTGGATGCCGCTCGCCCAGTTGACGTAGGCGTTGGCCCGGAGGCGGTTGTAGCCGGTGAAGATCGAGGCCCTATAGGTGCCGGCACGCTTCTGCATGCTGTTGGACGGGGTCGGGACGCCTTCGACCGAATAGGGGTCTTCGTTGTACTCGATCAGGTAGCTGCCGTCGAAACCGGTGGTCAGCGCGCCGCCCCACAGGTCGCCCACGTCCAGGTTGGCCTGGAAGTCGACGCCCGAGGTCTTCACGTCACCGCCGTTGATGTACTGGGTCCGGTAGGACTGCACATTGGCGCGGCCGCAGCCGGCGTCGGTGAAGGTGAAGCGCGAACGCAGAGCCACATAGGCCGGATCGGTGCTGGTGCAGACGTTCGGACCAGCGGCGGGGAAGGCGGCCGCCAGCATTTCGGTCGCGTTTTCGAGGAGCAGCTGATCCTTGAAGTCGAAGCTCCAGTAGTCGACCGTGGCGCGGAAGGCGCCGAAGTCGAGGATAGCGCCGACGCTGTAGGTGAACGCGGTTTCGGCGTCCAGATCGGGGTTGCCGTACTGGTCGTTGGCGCGCCACGTGCCGTTGGCGTTGGTCAGGCCGCGGGTGAAGTTGTCGGTGGTGATGACCGCCGAAGGCGCGCGGTAGGTGGTGCCCACCGAGCCGCGGAACGCCAGCCAGTCCATGGCCTGCCAACGGACCGAAGCCTTCGGATTGAAGGTTTCGCCCTGGTCGCCGTAGGTCTCGTAACGGCCCGCGAGGGTCAGTTCGAGGTCGTCGGTGATCGGCAGCAGGGTTTCGGCGAAGACCGAGATGATCTCACGCGAAACGTTGTACTGGGCCAGGTTGGCGTTGAAGAGATACGGACCAGTCGGGACCGCGCAGTAGGGTTGGCCATCGCCGAACGGCGGAGAGTCCACGCAAGGCGTGGCGTTCACGTCGTGCAGGATTTCCGGGTTCTGCTTGTATTGGTCGTAGCGGTACTGCGCGCCGGCCGCCCACTTGACCGAGCCGCCGCCCAGTTCCCAGGGCAGTTCGCCGTTCAAGACCGCATCGGCCACGAACAGGCGGTTCTGCATCCGGTTGACCAGACGCTCGTCCATCCAGTCGACGACTTCGGCGCGAGCCGCGGCCGCGTCATTGAAGCCGGGGATCGTGCTCGAACCGATGTAGTAGGGGTTCGCGCCGACCTGAGCCGTGCTTTCGGCGAAGGCGTTGGTGAAGGGGTTGAAGTAGTAGCAGCCCATCGCCGTGTTGCCGGCGTTGGTGGTCCAGTTGTTGGTTTCGGCCGCGGTGCACTGGTCGGCGGCGCCGGCGCGGCTGGCGAAGCCGCTCAGGCCTTGCTGCAGGCGGTTGACCGAGATGTCTTCCTGAACGCGGGTGTAGTCCTGCTGCTGATAGGTCAGCGCGGTGTCCCACTTGATGCCGAAGGGAGCTTCGCCCTTGAAGCCGCCCGACACCCGGAAGGTGTCGACCTTGTAGCTGTAGTGGGCGTGCTTGTCCTCGGTATAGGGGTTGCCGCCGAAGCCGATCGGACGCCACGAGGTCTGGCTGGCCACGACGCCGTTCTGGGCCGCGACGGCCGCGGCCGCCTGGGCCTGGGTCAGCGCGGTCAAGCAGCTCGCCGCGTCGACGCCGTAAGGCAGGACCGAGCCGTTACAGTTGGCGGAGTTGACCTGGCCGATCAGCGCCGCGAGCCCCGGGTTGGTGTTGGGGATGTAGAAGCGGCCCTGGTCCGACGCGGCAGTCGCCGGCATCGGCGAGGTGCCGCCGGCCGACAGCGGGGTCGGGAACTGGTTAGGACCCGTGACCGCCCAGCTTTGGTTCGGCGTGTCGTGCATGGCGTAGAGCACTTCGATATTGGCCGACAGGGTGTCGGTGATGTCGAAGTTGAACTTACCGTACGCCTGGAAGTGGTCTTCCTTCTCAACCAGGTTGTCGAAGGTCGTATACTGGAATTGGCAGGAATTGGCGTCCGGCGTGATCACGCGGGCACCGATCACCGTCGAGATGTTGTAGGGCGCGCCGCCGTTGGCCGCGCAACCGATGTCCGGCAGGCCCGAACCGAGAACCGCCGTCGTGAAGCCGGGGACGCCCGCCGTGGTCGTATAGGACGAGACGGCGTTGTACTGGCCTGGGTTGCCGGTGCTGGCCCAGCCGCCGAGCGGGTTTTCCTTGAAGCCGTCGACGCCGGTGCGGATCGCCCAGTCGCGCTTGAAGATCGGCAATTCCGAACGGTGGCGGTAGCCGAGGGTGATCAACGCGTCGGCGTTATCCCACTTCTTGCCCCAGGCGCCGTTGATTTCGTAGTCGCCGTCCGAGCCGTCGATGTACTGGTACTGGCCCGAGAGTTCGAAGCCATCCAGGTCGGTGCGGGTGATGAAGTTGACGACGCCGCCGATGGCGTCGGAGCCGTAGGTCGCAGCCGCGCCGTCCTTCAGCACTTCCACCCGGCCGATCGCGGCCGTCGGCAGCAGGTTGATGTCGACGGAGTTCAGGCTCTGGGGCGACACCGGCATGCGGCGGCCGTTGAAGAGCACCAGCGTCCGAGAGCCGGTGGAGGGCGAGTTCAGGTTGCGCAGGTTGATGGTCGCCGCGCCCGAGCCGGAGCCGAAGCGGTTGTTTTCGCCGATCACGGCGCCTGACGACGGAATGGTTTTAATCAATTGCACCATGGTCGGAGAGCCGCGAGCTTCCAGCTCCTTCGTCCCGATCACGTCGACCGGGAGAGCTGCGTTCTCGGGCGTGCCGGCGATGAATGAGCCGGTGACGACCACTTCTTCAACGGTGCCGCCGTCCTGGGCGGCCGCAGCGCCGGAAATCCCGAGCGACAAAGCGACGGCAAAAATCGACCCACTGCAGAAATATCTGCTCTTCAACATCTAGCGTTTCCTTTCCCACTCGGACGCCGCGCCTCGATTGAAATGTGGCGCCTGTCTAAGTCCGAGTATGGCGATCATTCACGGGACGCCGCGGAGACGCCAGGGCCATGTTGCTCGGGTTGCAAAGTTGAAACACTTACCTGTTTGGTGTATATTTTTGACGTAACAGTCAAATTGGATGCAACGAGGCGTACCGAATAACCGAAAAATCGACGCGTCTGAGAATAATGAAAAGAAGACTTTGGTTTTAAAGAGCTTTATCAGGCCAAAATTCGAATGAACGCCGTTCGGATCATTCTCACACCTCAAAGTTTTTAACGCGTGAGTTTCATCCCGCGCCAAACTCCCGCCGCGGAGGTGTGGCCATAATGCAGCGTTCGCGGGAAAACGGCGCCGCAGCGTCAACCTCGAGTGGTCGGCTTACAAAAAAGAAGGCGCGCCGGTCAGGCGCGCCTCAGTTTCGACCTCGATGGCCTGACGTTTAGAAGCGCTTGCGCACTCCGATCTTGTAGCTGCGACCGTAGACGTTGCCGACGAAGGGGTCGTAGCTCAACTCAAGACGAGCCGCCGAAGGATCCCGGTCGAACAGGTTGAACACCGACGCGGTGACCGTGGTGTCCCAGGGCAGTTCGGCCCGGTAGCTGAGATCGACCGTGTAGAAGTCATCCAGCTTCTGACCGAAGGTCACCGGCACGAAGGCGCCCTGCGCGTTCTGGACGGTGATCGGGGCGCGATTGTCCCGAGCCCCGTCGACGAAGGTGATGTCCGTCCGGATGTTGTGCATGCCGCGATTGAACTCGGCATAGGCGTTGCCCCGCCAGTCGGAGATGGTGCCCGGCAGGCGGTCGTAGTTGGTGTAGCCCTTGGCCTGGTACGCGGCGTTGACCAGCACCCCGTTGTACATGAACTCCTCGTAGTCGTACTTCAGGTAGTAGCTGAGCGCCGCGCCGGCCGAGATCGTGCCGCCCCAGACGTCGTTGGCGCGATAGTCGACCGAGGCGTCGATACCGGAAGCCTTGATGGTTGGACCGTTGGTGGTGGGCGACAGAACCCGCGCGATGTCGTTGCCGGTGGTCACGCCCTGGGTGCAGGTATTGTTGTTGTTGAACGTGATCAGGCCGCGCAGGGCGCTGGAGCAGTTGACCAGTTGCGTGCCGTTGCCGACGCCAGCGACCGCGGTGGCCACAACGTTGGCCGGCACCTGGGTGATCTGATCTTCGATCTTGAAGTTCCAGTAGTCGATGATCGCCCGGAAGCCGCCCGTCTCGAAGATGGCGCCGACATTGTAGGTGAACGC
>JAEXKM010000049.1 GCA_023445705.1 Pseudomonadota bacterium | reverse complement strand
GCCACGCGCAGCTTCGCCGGCCCGCCAGCCGGCGCCCAAGACGCCGCCGCGACCCGCGACGCCTGCGCCAGCGCCGGCTACGCCGCCACCCGAGCAGCCCTCCATTTCCGAGGTGCCATTCTAGATGGCCGGCGCTCGCCCCTTGGCCCCCTGGCGCTGGATCGGGGTTCCTCTCCTCCAGTGTCTGATCCTGACGGTCCTGTTCTCCCTGCCGTTCCGGCTGTTTGGCCTGGGTCTTCCAGAACCGATCTTCCCGATGGTCCCGGCCTTCGCCTGGGCGATCATTCGCCCATCCATGCTCGCCCCGCTGGCGGTGCTGATCATGGGCCTCTTCCTGGACATCCTGTGGAGCGCCCCGATGGGGCTCTGGGCGGTTTCACTGCTGCTGGTCTACGGCGCGGCGTTGGTGGGCCGCAGCATGATGGCCGGCCAGGCCTTCCCGGTCATGTGGGCCTGGTACGGCCTGGCGACCGCCTTGGCCCTTGGCGCGGCCTATCTGTTCAGCATGGTGAGCGCACATGCCACGGCCGATCCGCTCGCGGTCGGCTGGCAATTCCTCGCCACGGTCATATTGTTCCCCTTCGCACATCTGCTCATCGACCGGTTCGAAGACGCAGACGTGCGTTTCCGTTAGGTGCGGGGGGATGGCCGAGCCGTCTATCTTCTTTTCCGAGGTCAACGAACGGCAGGGGGTCTTCCACCGCCGGATGTTCCTCATGGGCGGCTTCGCCGGCCTGGGCCTGGCCGCGCTCGGTGCGCGCCTGGCGCACCTGCAGATCATCGAAGCCCAACGCTATGAAAAGATGTCGGCTTCGAACCAGTTCAACTTCCGACTGGTGCCTCCGCCGCGCGGCCTGATCGTCGATCGCAACGGGGCGATCCTGGCCTCGAATCGCCCGAACTTCCGCCTGCTGGTGGCTCGGGACGAGAACGTCGACACCGCTTCGACGCTGAAGATCCTCGCCAACTTCGTCCCACTGGACGACGTGCGCCAGGCGCGCCTCGTTAAGGACATCCAGCAGACGCCCAAGCGTGTTCCGGTCTCGGTCGCCGAGGACATGACCTGGGAAGAGTTCTCCGCCATCAACATCCGCGCCCCGGAGCTCCCCGGTGTCACCGCCGACATGGGCGAGGTGCGGTTCTATCCCTACGGCGGGGCTTTCGCCCACGTCATCGGCTATGTGGCCAAGGTCAACCGCGAGGATCTGAGCTCGACCGGGCCGAACTCCGACCCGATCCTGCTGCATCCCGGCTTCCGCATCGGCCGCCAGGGGGTGGAGAAGGCCTTCGACCTGGATCTGCGCGGCAAGCCCGGCGCACGCAAGGTCGAGGTGGACGCCAATGGCCGCGAGGTCAGCCGCGACGAGGCCGGCGATATCGCCGCCATTTCAGGCAAGACCATCCAACTCTCGCTGGACGTCGACATTCAGAACCGCGCGCTCGAGATATTCGGCGACGAGAGCGGCGCGGCGGTCATGCTCGACTGCCGGACGGGTGACGTGCTCTGCATGTCGTCGGCGCCGTCCTTCGACGCCAACCGCTTCGTGCGGGGGATGACTGGCGCCGAGTATCGCGCGTTGGCGAACTACGAACGCCGCCCGCTGCTCGACAAGGCCATCACCGGCACCTATCCGCCCGGCTCGACCTTCAAGACCATGACCGCCATGGCCGCGCTCGACGCTGGCGTCGATCCCGAGGTGCGGATCGGCTGCTCGGGCGGCATGTATTTCGGCAACCGCTACTTCCACTGCCACAAGCGCGGCGGGCACGGCATGCAGAATATGCGCGACGCCCTGAAGAACTCCTGCGACGTCTACTTCTACAGCGTCGCCGCGCGCATCGGCCCCGACCGTATCGCCAATGCGGCCCACGCGTTCGGCTTCGGCCAGATCTTCGACATCGGCATTCCCGGTCAGAAGAAGGGCATCGTTCCCTCCACCGAGTGGGTGAAGAAGAACCGGCCGCGCGACCCGAAGTGGCATCCGGGTGAATCGCTGAGCTACGGGATCGGGCAGGGGATGCTCACCGTAAACGCCCTGCAGCTGGCGGTCATGGCCGCGCGCCTGGCCAACGGCAAGAAGGCGCTCAATCCGCGCCTCATCAAGGCGATCGGCGGCAAGGAGTTGCCCTCGGGCGCGGCCGTCCCCGACCTGCCCTTTGCGCCCGAGCACATTCAGTACGTCCGCGAGGGCATGGCCGCGGTGACCGAGGCGGGCGGCACCGGCTATCGCGCCAGCCAGCTCGGCCTGGGCGACATCCTCATGGCCGGCAAGACCGGCACCGCCCAGGTCCGCTCCTACGCCAAGGGCGGGCCGCGCGGCGGCGCCAGCATGCCTTGGCGCTATCGCGACCACGGCCTCTTCGTCTGTTTCGCGCCGATCGACTCGCCGCGCTACGCCATGTCGGTAATCGTCCAGCACGGCCTCGGCGGTTCGATCAACGCCGCCCCCAAGGCGCGCGAGATCATGCGCGTCGCCTTGCTGAAGGATCCGGAGCTCCGGTCCCGGATCGAGCAGCCCCTGCCCATGCCGGAACTGCCGCCCGACGCCGAGAGCGAAGGCGGCGTGCCCGACGATCCGATCGATGTGGCGGCGGCCCCGGGCTCGCCGGCCGCAGGAGGTCCCACCACATGACCGTCAGCGCGCTGACCCGTCCCGGCGAACGCGACCGCGTCGTCGTCAAGCTGACCGAGGTCGACTGGCTGTTCGCCTTCGTCCTCTGCCTGATCGCCGGCGCCGGCGCGCTGATGATGTTCTCCATCGCAGGCTCGTCGTGGGAGCCGTGGGCCGCCAAGCACCTGATCCGCTTCGGCCTCTGCTTCGTGCTGATGATCGCGCTGGCGATGATCGATCTGCGGGTCTGGTTCACCCTGGCCTATCCGATCTACGGCATAGGCCTGTTGCTGCTTGTGGCGGTGGAGGTGATGGGCGACGTGCGCATGGGCGCCCAGCGCTGGCTGGCCTTGGGGCCCTTCAGCTTCCAGCCTTCCGAGATCATGAAGCTCGGCATCGTGCTCGCGCTGGCGCGGTTCTATCACGGCATTTCCGCCGACCGGGCCAAGCTCTCATGGTGGCTGCTGATTCCGGCGGCGATGATCGGCGCGCCAGTCGTGCTGGTCATGCACCAGCCGGACCTCGGAACCGCGATGCTGATCGCCATGACCGGCGCGGCCATTGTGGTGCTGGCCGGCCTCTCCTGGCGGATCATCTTCGCCGGGCTCGCCGCCTTCGTCGTCGCGATTCCGCCGGTGGTGATGTTCGTGCTGCACGACTATCAGCGAAAGCGGGTGCTGACCTTCCTGGATCCGGAAAGCGATCCTTCCGGCTCGGGGTATCACATCCTGCAGTCCAAGATCGCCCTGGGCTCGGGCGGCTTCTTCGGCAAAGGCTATGGCCTGGGCTCCCAGAGCCAGCTCAACTTCCTGCCCGAGAAGCAGACCGACTTCATCTTTGCGACCCTCGCCGAGGAGTTCGGCTTCCTGGGCTGCTTCTCGATCCTGTTTTTGTACGGCGCGGTGATCTTCATGGCGCTGCGGACATCGGCCCTGGCGCACTCGCACTTCGGCCGACTTTCGGCGGCCGGCACGACGGCCACCTTCGCGCTCTATGTCCTGATCAACGGCGGGATGGTCATGGGCCTTGCGCCGGTCGTCGGGGTACCCATGCCCCTGCTGTCCTATGGCGGCACCGTCATGTTGACAGTCATGATCGGCTTCGGCCTCGTCCAGGCCGTCCGCGTCCACCGCTATTCCGAAGTGACCAGCGGCAAGGGCGCCTTCATGTAGGGCGGGCAGGTGTCATCCCGGCTTGCGCAGCAAGGCCGGGACCCATGAACACCAGATGGACATCGCTAAGTCGCGGACCGTCGCGAGGAACCTCTTCGCCGGAGCTTATGGATCCCGGACAAACCCTGCGGGCTTTCCGGGATGACAAGCTGAGTGAACGGCCCTAGCGCTGCCTACAGCTTCAGCGCCGCATCCGTCGCCCGCACCAGGCCGTCGATGATCCCCGGTTCTGTCGAGGCATGGCCCGCGTCCCAGACGATGCTCAGATCGACTTCCGGCCATGCCTTCTTCAGGTTCCAGGCGCTGTCCAGGGGCGTCACCACGTCGAAGCGGCCCTGCACGATCCAGCCAGGGATGCCGCGGATCTTGTCGATGTTCTTGAGGATCCAGCCGTCCTCGCCGAAGAACCCGCCATTGACGAAGAAGTGGCATTCGATCCGCGCGAAGGCGATGGCGAAGTCGATCTCGTTGAATTTCGAAGGACGCGCCTCCGGTCCCCGGATCGAGATCGTGTCGCCTTCCCATTGGCTCCAGGCGGCGGCCGCCTCGGCCTGGATCCGGCGGTCGCTGTGGGTCAGCCGCTTGTGATAGGCGGCCATCATGTCCCCGCGCTCGGCCATCGGGATCGGCGCGCAATAGCGTTCCCAGGCGTCCGGGAACAGCATCGAGGCGCCTTCCTGGTAGAACCAGCGTAATTCCTTTTGGGTCAGCAGGAAGATCCCGCGCAACACCAGGGCCTCGACCCGTTCGGGATGGGTGATGGCGTAGGCCAGCGCCAGGGTCGATCCCCAGGACCCGCCGAAGACGGTCCACTTCTCGACGCCCAGGTGCTTGCGCAGCCGCTCGATGTCCTCGATCAGCGACCAGGTGGTGTTGTCGTCCAGACTGGCGTTCGGCCGAGACTTGCCGCAGCCGCGCTGGTCGAACAAGGCCATCCGCCATTTCGCGGGGTTGAAGAACCGCCGCATGGTCGGGTTGATCGCCCCGCCCGGGCCGCCGTGCAGGATCACGCACGGCTTACCGTTCGGATTGCCGCACTCTTCGTAGAAGATCTCATGCGGACCGCCGGTCGGCAGCCAGCCATGAGCAAAGGGCTCGTTGTCGGGAAACAGCCCCCTCCGGTGCGCGGTGGTCGAGATGTTGGTCGGCGGGGCGTTGTGTTCCATCGCCCCAAGTCTACTTCGGGAAGCGGCGGTCCATCCAGTCAAGGATGAGGTGATTGACCTCCTCGGGCTTCTCCTGCTGCGTCCAGTGGCCGGAGTCCTTGATCAGCTTCTTTTCCAGGTCGGAAATCACCTCTTCCATGCCGTCGGCCATGGCCGGCGAAAGGACGACGTCCTTCTCGGCCATGATCATCAGGCAGGGGATGTCGTCGATGCGCGTCGGCAGGTCGGCCGACGCCTCCCAGTTTCGACTGAAATTCCGGTACCAGTTGATCCCGCCGGTGAATCCCGTCGCCTGGAAGGTCTCGACGAAGGCCGCCAGTTCATCCGCCGTCAGGAGCTGATTGGCGGTGTCGCCCTTGTCCCAGGCGTCCAGCGCCTGTCCGAAGGCGAAGGTAGACCCGGAGGCTGCGGCCGAAGACGCCGCATCGGCGGTGATCGCCGCCGGCTTGCGCATGAAGAAGCGCATGGTCTTGTCGACATCCTTGGCCAGGGCCGCGTCGGCGATGTCCGGCTTCTGGAACCAGACGATGTACATGTCCTCGCCGAAGACCTTGCGCATGCCTTCGATAGGATCCAGCGGCGCGCGCCGCATGAAGGGCGTGTTGAGGCCGATCACCCCGGCCACCCGGTCCGGGTGCATTAGCGGCATCTGCCAGACGACGATCCCGCCCCAGTCGTGACCGCAGAAGATCGCCTTCTCGACGCCCAGGTGGTCCAGCAGCCCGACCAGGTCGCCGGTCAGATGCTCCATATCGTAGTCGGTGACCGGGTCCGGCCGCTGCGTCAGCCCATAGCCGCGCTGGTCCGGTGCGATCGCCCAGCGTCCGGCGGCCTCGCAGGCCTTCAGTTGGTGGCGCCAGGAAAAAGCCAGCTCGGGGAAGCCGTGGCAAAAGATGATCGGCGTGCCTTGTCCGCGAGGACCGACCTCGTAATAGGCCATGTCGATCCCATTCACCTGGGCGTGCTGGACCGGCGGCATCTGGCGTTCGAGGGCCTGCGACATCGGGGTTTCCTCCTGGTTTGTGGCCACTGTGGCAGGTTGCCTCACGGGGAAGGCAAGCGGCGCTTGCCGCCGCCCCCCCGAACTGCGGTAGAAGCCGGGCCATGAGCGACGCCCGCATGGAAGAAGACCGCACCCCTTGGGGCCTCGTGCTGCTGCTGGGGGCGTTGACCGCCTTTGCGCCCATGTCCATCGACATGTACCTGCCCAGCCTGCCGGCCATCGCCGAGGGGTTGAAGGCGAGCGCTGCGGAAGCGCAGGGCACCGTCGCGGCGTTCCTGGCGGGGATGGCCATCGGCCAGTTCTTCTACGGCCCCGCCTCCGACCGGCTGGGCCGCCGCGGGCCGATCCTCTTCGGCATTGTGCTCTACATCGCCGCGTCCGCCGCCTGTGCGCTCTCGACGTCCGTCGAGATGCTGACGGTGTCGCGCTTCGTCCAGGCGCTTGGCGGATGCGCCGGTGGGGTCGTGGTGCGCGCCGTGGTTCGCGACCGGTTCAATCACACAGAGACGGCGCGGATGCTTTCGCTGCTGACCCTGGTGATGGGGCTTGCCCCGGTGCTCGCTCCGATGCTGGGCGGCGCGCTGTTGGCCGTCGGCGGCTGGCGGTTGAACTTCTGGGTGCTGTGCGGCTTTGGCCTGGCTTGCGGCGTGGCGACCCTGCTCTGGCTCAAGGAGTCTCGCTCGGCCGAGACCGCGGCCCAGGCGGCCTCGGAAAATCCGGTGGCGGCGTATCTGGCTCTATTGGCCCAGCCGCGCCTCGTGGGCTACGCCCTGGCCGGCGCGCTCAATGGCGCGACGCTCTTCACCTACATCGCGACCTCGCCCGACCTGCTGATCGGAACCTACGGCATTTCACCGGCCCACTTCGGCTGGGTGTTCGGCCTGAACGCCGCGGGCCTGATCGGCGCCAGCCAGGTGAACCGCCTGGTCCTGCGGCGGGCGACGCCCGACCAGGTCCTGCTCCGCGCCAGCACGATCGCCGTGCTCATCTCGCTCGCCCTGACGCTGGCCGCGGTCACCGGCCTTGGAGAGCGCTGGACCATCCTGCCGCTGCTTTTCATGCTCCTGGCCAGCTACGGCTTCATGCAGGGCAACACCATGGCCGGCGCCCTCAATGTCGATCCGCGTCGGGCGGGCTCGATCTCGGCCCTGATGGGGGGAGCGTCTTTCGGCGTCGGTGCGCTCGCCGCGGCCCTGGCCGGCGTGCTCCACGACGGCACGCCGCGGCCGATGGCCATCGTCATGATGCTGGCCCTGGCCGGGTCGGCCGCGGCCCTGAGGCTGCTGGCCCTTCGGCCTCAGGCCTGAGGCTTGCGCACCAGGGTGAGCGCTAGCATCGCCCAGCCGATCAGGAACAGCGTCCCGCCGATCGGCGTGATCGCACCGAACCAGCGCGGCGCGCCCAGCGCCATGGCGAAGAGCGATCCCGAGAAGACCACAACGCCCGCCAGGAACAGGGGAGGGACCAGCCGCGCGCCGCGCGCGCCCTGATCGGCCGCAAAGGCCGCCGCGAAGATCCCCAGCACGTGCACGAA
>JAEXKM010000470.1 GCA_023445705.1 Pseudomonadota bacterium | reverse complement strand
GCCCTATGCCGAGGCGCGCTGGCTCTCGGGCGAGAAGGCCGACGTCGAGGACTTTGCGTCCAAGCACAAGGGCGCGATGGCCGTCGACATCGACGAGCAGCCGGTCTTCCTGGCCAAGTCGTCGTGGGAAATCAGCTATGTCGGCGAGCGCTTCCCGAAGATCGGGTTCGAGCGCTCCAAGGAACGTGCCTAGTTCGCGACCTTTCGGATGATCGGGTTCACGCCCGGTTCGAAGCGGAAGCCGGGGTTGGCGGCGATGAACTCGTCTGCGGCGGTCTTGCAGCCGCCGTAGTCGTTGTAGTCGTCCAGCATCATCACGCCGCCGGTCGACAGGCGTTGGGCCACGGCCGCCAGGCAGAACTTCACCGGGTCGTACCAGTCGCAGTCGATGTGGGCGAAGGCTACGCTCTGGGGCCCGGCCGTCGGCCAGGTGTCTTCGAAGAGGCCCTTCACGAGGGCGATGTGCTGGCCGTCCACGGTGAGGCCGTGTCGCTCGAAGGTGGCGATGACGTCGCCGTAAAGATCCTGGCGATAGCCGTAATAGGAGTCGCCGCCGATCCCCTTGGACTGCCCCGACGAGATGGTCTCGTACCGCTGCTTGGACTTGTCGTCGTCCTTGTCGGATGTCGGAGGCGGGATCATCGCGAAGACGTCGAAGCCGGCGAATCGTCTGCCGGCGGCGTTCGCCTGCTTGGCGAGCAGGACCGCCGAACCGCCAAGGGCCACGCCGAATTCAAGAACATCACCCGGAACGTTCCGCCGGAGCGTATCGCGCAGCGTCGCCTCGAGCCGGTTGAGCTTGTCGGGTGTGAGATAGGTAAGGCGCTCGTCGCGGATACGACGTGCGTCGGAACTGAGACTCGCGGCATTCAAGCGCCGCACCAGACCTGCAAGCGGGTTCATGTGCGCCTCCGTTTCGAGAAACGTTCACAGCAAACGCGGCAGAAGCAAGCGCGGTTGTGTGAAAATTCGACAGAGCAGCGGCACCTGAGACCCCGTTAAGCAAGAACCGAGCCGAATATGGTTACCGCCTCTACACAAGAAATTTAGGCTTCGTTAACCATAACGTCGCCGTTAACCACTTGTTTACGATGGCGGCTCCGGCTTTGCTCCGTTCGGTCTGAACCCCTTGGGGGCGTCTCGTGTTGAGACGGCGGGGTGATCGGAGCCTTTGGATGTTCGAGTTCGGTCGAGAGCTGAAGCGACTGTTCGGGTCGGACGCGATCAACCCGCCGCGCGACGGGCTGACGGGAGGCGATTCCTCCCTGCTGGAACTCCTCGACCTCCGGATGATCGCCCATGAGGGGCGCGCGGCCGACACTGCAGCCGGGCGCGTCGGCGCCAAGGACAAGGCCCAGCGCCGGTTGGAAAGCGCGATCGTCTGGCGCGAGGTCGCGCGGCGTTCGGGCGAGGCGGCCATGCTTCGCAAGGCGGCGTCCACCGCCGAGGCCGCCGCCGAAGCCTTCGGCCGGGAACGCCGCCCGGACGGCTGGGCGAGAGCACGTTGCGAGCAGGCGTTCTGCGCCATGCTGGGAGCCGAGCTCTTTGGAGACGAGGGATTGAACGCGGCGGCCGAGGTGGCCTTCCGCGACGCTCGGGCTGCGGCCCGGGGCGGCCTGGCCCTTCCCTTGGCCGATCTGGGCATCGCCGCGATCGAGGCCCGCGGGCAGATGGCGAAGGGAGACGCCGCGGTGGCGCGCGCCGCGGCCGCGAAGTTCGCCGCGCCGATCGCCGGCCTTCAGAGCCTGATCAAGCGTTGCCGCGCAGCCCGCCTGCTGGCCGTGGAAGCGCGGCTGGTGCTGGCCGACATCCTCATCGCCTGGGGCGCGCGTCTGCGCGACGCGGACATTCTCGCCATGGCGCGCGACGAGGCCGAGCGGGCGCTGAAGGGCCTGGACAGCGCGTTCGAACCGCTGAGCTGGGCGCGGGCCGCGGCCCTGCGGGGCCAGGCCATGGCGCTGCTGGGAGAGGCGGCGGGCGACGTGGAGAGCCTGGCCCTGGCGGTGACGGCGCTGGCCGATGTCGTCGGCGAACTCTCGCGCGACCATAGCCCGCTCGACTGGGCCAAGGCCCAGACCGCGCTCGCCCAGGGACTGCAGGCGCTCGGCGAGGCCGGCGGCTCCGAGCGCGCCTACGAGCAGGCGGTCACCTGCTACGACCGAGCCGCGCATGTGCTGCGCAAGGCCCCGGGACTTTCGCTGCGGGCCTTGGGCGCTTCCAATCGCGCGCTCTGCCTGGCGCGTTCGGCCGAACTGTCGGGCGACCTGACGGTCCTCGACGCCGCCGAGGCGGCTTTCAAGATCGAGTTGGCGGCGATCTCTGCCCGGCGGGATCCGGCCGCCTGGGCGCTGCTGCAGGTCAATCTGGCCCGCCTCTATGAAGCGCGCATCGACATCACCGGCCAGGACCGTGGCGAGCGGGCCGCGGCGGCCATGGCGCTGAGCGGCGCGCTGGATGTCTTCGGTGAACTGGGCCTGCGGTCGCTGACGATCGTCGCCGCCGACGCCCTGGAACGCCTCGCCACCGCCGGAGCACCCGCGCGTCCCGTTTGAATCATTGCAACTTACGGCAGCGCTTGCCAGATGGGGCGGGCAGCTTTCGGGGGAAGCATGAGACGGTGGGCGTTAGCTCTTGTTTGGGCGGGCGCCGCGACGGCCGCGCACGCGCGCGATACGGATGCGGATTGGTTGAAGAGACCCTCCATGGAAGACCTGATGACGGTCTGGCCGGAGGAAGCCTGGAAGAAGGGCCTGGGCGGCAAGGTGACGCTGGTCTGCGGCGTAAGCCTGCAGGGCGCGCTGTTCGACTGCTGGATCGCCGAGGAGACGCCGCCGGGCTCCGGTTTCGGCCACGCCGCCATGGCGTTGGCGCCCCAGCTCTTGCTGAAGCCGGCCACTCGCGACGGCAAGCCGGTGGTCAGCCAGATCAAGGTGCCGATCAACTTCCGCACGCCTGATCTGGCGCTGGGCACGCGAATTCCCGGCAACGGTCCCTATCAAGGTCCCTCGCGAATGGTCCTCACCGACGTCCCGTGGACGTCGGCGCCGTCCTACGCAGAGGTGGCGGCCGCCTATCCGGAACAGGCCAAGGAGAAGAAGGTCGGCGGCCGGGTGACCCTGAACTGCTCGTTCAAGGGTGAGGGGCAGCTCGCCGGTTGCGAGACGGTGAACGAGGAGCCGGAACGGCTCGGCTTCGCCAAGGCGGCCAAGACCCTATACAGCCGCTTCGTTGGCCCGGCCGTGCTGTCCGACGGCACGAAAAGCGCCGGCATGCTGACGCAGATTTCCTTCACCTTCGCGCCCGAAATGCTGGATCCGACCAGGCGTCTGGTCGGCAAGCCGGTCTGGGCGGCCATGCCGTCGCCACGCGAATTCGCGGGAGGCTACCCGGAGGCGGCGACAAAGGCCGGCGTCAGCACGGGCCGGGTCGTCCTGTTGTGCGATATCGCCGGCGGCGGCCACTTGAGCGCGTGCGCCACGCAGAGCGAGGAGCCGGCGGGCTTGGGCTTCGGAGACGCGGCTTTGGCGCTTTCCGGCGGCTTTCAACTGCGGCCGTGGACGATCGAGGGCCTGCCCGTGGTGGGCGGCAAGGTGAAGGTTCCGATCCGCTACAACGCGCCCCAGCCCGCGCCTGCGGCGACGGGCGCGCCCTAGGCCGCCATGTCTCCGGCCTTCCGGCGCATCCTCCAGAAGCGGAGGGTGCGCTGCGCGGCCTCGCGGGGAAGATTTTCGTAGAGCTCGCCATACTCGCGTGCGCGGCCCATGGCGTTCGCGTCGCGGTCCAGGATCAGCACCGCGAAGGTAAGGTACAGCGACCGGTCGAAGTCCGCCGCCTTGCAGACGATGGAGAGGGCGTCGAGTTCGCGACGTTCGAGGATCCGTTTGGCTGTGTGGAAGTCGACCTCGGCCAGTTCGCTCAAGGCCACCAGGAACTTGGTGATCTCGCGGGCGCGCAGGAAGCCGGCCAGCACCTGGGGCGTGATCGAGCCGCGCATGCGCAACTGACGGATCTGCTTCTCGGCCTCGGCATAGTCGGGGGGCAGGGCGCCGTCGCGGGTTGCGACCTGTTTGCGGCCGGCGGCGAGGGCGGCGTCCAGTTCGGCCGGATCGACGCTTTCGTTGCGAGCGAGGATCTCGCCGCGCAGCCGCGCCTCGACCACGAAGTACATCTCGTTCAGCAGGTCGATGGGCAGGGATTGGCGCTGGACGACGGCCGCGTGCAGGGCAGGGCTTTCGACGGCGCGATCAACCACCATCTCGTGCGTCTGGCGCGACATCTGCGCGCCTTCGTTGGCCAGGAGGACGCCGAGCGTGGCGTCATCGCCGCGCTCGACAATGGCTTCGGAGACGGCCTCGGAAACGTTCGGGCGCTGGGAGATGGCGCGCAGGTGGTCCTGTCCGCGGGTGCGGGCGACCGACAGCAGGTCCTCGTCGGTCAGGGCGCTGGAACCGGTGAGCACGGGCCGCGCCACGTCGATGGAGGCGTCGCGGGCCAGATCGCGCAGCAGCCCGCGCGGCGGCGTGGCGGCGCCGGCCATACGGTCGGCCAGCTCCTCGCGGACGGCGGCTTCCATCTCGCCGGCCAACTGGCTCAGCACATCGTCGAACAGTTCGAGCTCATCGCCCCGGCGGGCGTCTTCGCTGGCGAAGAACAGGTCGGTGACCCCACGCAGCAGCTCGCGACGGCGCTCGCTGGAGGGCTCCTTGGCCATCTCGATCAGGTCGTGAAGCTTGCTGCGGGCCATGACGAATCTTGCCGGGGAGGAACGCTCCAGCGTTAACCGCCTTTGGCTTAATCCTCGCCTAACGGCTGAGCTTAACGGCCTCGCCACCAGGAGAGGCCGGCGCGCTCGGCCAAGTCTAGCAGGGCGTGCAACGCTACGCCCATGACGCCCAGGACGACCAGGGCGGCGATCATCCGCGCCGTCTGCAGCTTGTTGCCGGCGTCGAGGATCTGCCAGGCAAGACCGCGTACGCCGCCGGATCCCGCCCCGAACTCTGCGACGACCGCGCCGATGATGGCCAAGCCTGCGCCTACCTTGTGGCCCTCCAGCAGGAAGGGAACGGCGGAGGGCAGGCGCAGGCGCATGACTCGGGCCCAACGGCCGGCGCCATAGAGGTCGAACAGGCGCTCCAGGTCAGGATCGCTGGCGCGCAGCCCGGTCACGGCTCCTGAGAAGATCGGGAAGAAGGCGACCAATACGGCCAGGGCGACGATGGCCCGTTCCGGATGGTCTATGCCGGCCCAGATCAGCACCAGAGGGGCGATCGCCACGACGGGCGTGACCTGCAGCACCGAGGCGAGCGGGCGCACGGCCGCTTCCAGCAGGGGATTGAGGCCGACGATCACCGCCAGGCCGGTGGCCAACAGGCTGGCGATTACCAGCGCGACGACCGCCGTCGAGAGCGTGATCCCGGCGGCGCTGAGCAGGCTGGGGAGGTTCTCGACCAGGGCGATGGCCACCCCCGAGGGCGGCGGCAGGAAATAGGCCGGCACGCCCATGACACGGACCGCCGCCTCCCAGGCCGCCAGCAGGATGAGGACCAAGACGACCGGTGCGAAAAACCGGCTCATGCGGCGGCCTGCATGCCGAAGGCCAGGAGGCCGGAGACCTCCTCCGCCGCCAGTCGAAAGACCTCCTGGGTCCGGAAGGCCGGCGGCCGGGGCAGGGGCGCGTCAATCTGGGCGACCCCCGCGATGCGGCCTGGGCCGCGAGTGAGCACGGCGACGCGGCTGGCCATATAGGCCGCTTCCTCGACGTTGTGGGTCACGAACACGATGGCGGGCTTGGACCCTTCCCACAGCGCGAGCACGTCGTCGGCCAGGGTGCGGCGGGTGATCTCGTCGAGGGCCGCGAAGGGCTCGTCCAGCAGCAGCAGCCGGGGCTCGGTGACCATGGCGCGGGCCAGGGACACCCGCATCGCCATGCCGCCGGAGAGCGCCGCGGGCCGCGCCTTCTCTGCGCCCGCCAGGCCCACACGAGCCAGGGCCTGGACGGCGCGGGCGCGGGCCTCGCCCTTGGCGACGCCGGCCAGTTCCAAAGGAAGGGCGACATTGGCCTCGGCCGAGAGCCAGGGCGCCAGGGTCGGAGCCTGGAACACCACGGCGGTTTCGCCGCGGCCGGCTGCGCGGCGCACGACGCCCCGCGTCGGCTGCTCGAGCCCGGCCAGCAGCCGCAGGGCCGTGGACTTTCCGCAGCCCGACGGGCCGACGAGGGCGACGATCTCGCCGGCGGCGATGGCGAGATCTATCGGCCCGAGGGCCTGGCCGCGCCCAGGGTAGACGACCTCGACATTCTCAAAGGAGACCAGGCTCATGTTGCGAGCCCACGTGTGTCATCCCAGTTTCGGCTGCAGGCCGAAGACCGGGACCGATAAGCGGCGATCGAGCAGAAAACAGCTCCGGCTCTCGGCCAGATCACGCTCGCCAGTGCGTATGGGTCCCGGACAAGCCCTGCGGGCTTTCCGGGATGACACCAAAGCGGCGAGCGTCTCGCTTCGAACCTCGGCGCGCGCATCCGCTACTTCGCCGCCGGGGTCACGAATTCCAGGGTGTAGGCCTTCTTGTAGTCCATGTCCTTGGGATAGACGCCCTGCTCGGAGGCGACCTGGAAGAACTCGGCCCAGCGGGCGTCGGTCATGACGCCGATACCCCCCGTCAGGGCGTCGCCCGACTCCACGATGCCGTAGGACTTCAGCTTGGCGCGGGCTTGGTCGAGGACGTCCTGGGTCATCTCCGGATTGTCCTTCCTGATCAGGGCGTCGCCGGGGGCGGCGTCCCCATCGAGATAGCTCTTCCAGCCAGCGGCGGAGGCCTCGACGAAGGCGCGGACGGCGGCCGGATTTTTCTGGATGAGGCTCTCGGGGACCAGGATCATGGTCGCGTAGCCTGGATAGCCCTCGTCGGCCAACAGGAAGACCTTGGGCTTGAGGCCCGCCTGCTTCTCGATGGTGTAGGGCTCGGAGGTCACGTAGCCCTGCTGGACGACGCGCTTGTCCGCCAGGAAGGGGGCGGCGTTGAAGGTGTATTTGCGGACCTGATCGTCGGTGAAGCCGTACTTGGACTTCAGCCACACCCAGAAGGCTGTGACCGAGGCGTCGGACAGCAGGATCGGACGGCCTTTGAGGTCGGCGATCTTTTCAAGGCTCTGGTCGGGATGGGCGATCAGGACCTGCGGGTCCTTCTGCATCATCGCCGCGACGGCCTTTACCGGGATGTTCTCCTTGGCGAGATTCATGACGATGAAGCTGTTGGAGCCCATGCCCGCTTCCACCGCGCCGGACGCCAGAAGTTGCGGGACGTTCACCCCGGGGCCGCCCTGGACGATCTGCACGTCCAAGCCGCGCTTGGCGTACTCGCCGGTGGCGACGGCCTGGTAGAAGCCGCCTTGCTCGGCCTGGGCCCGCCAGTCGGTGGCGAAGCGGATCACGGTGCGGCCATCGGCCGAGGCGGCGGCCTCTTCCTTCTTGCCAGGCGAACAGGCGCAAACCAGGGTCGCGAGCGCGACGGCGGCAAGACGCAGGATCTTCATGGACACCCCCAGACCAAAGCCGGCCGGGAGCCTATGCGCAGGCGTGCGCCGTTCCAAGCCGACAGGCGCGAAAAAGCGCGACTAGGCGGCGACCGCGGGGCCATCGCCATGGGCCAGCCATTTGGCGAGGGCGTCGTGCAGGGCGGGAATCTGGATCGGCTTGCCGACGGCGGCGTTCATGCCGGCCTCGAGGCAGGCGGTCTCCATCTCGGGCATCACGTCGGCGCTCATGGCCAGGATCGGCAGGGTTGCATTGGCGCCGCCGAGCGCCCGGATCGCGCGGGTCGCCTGCAGGCCATCCATGCGCGGCATGTGCACGTCCATCAGGATCAGGTCGAAGGCGCGCGAGGCTGCGGTCGCCACGGCCTCTTCGCCGTTCTCGGCGAGGGTCACTTCGCAGCCCAGAATGTCGAGCACGGTCGCGCCGAGTTCACGGTTGGCCGGATGGTCGTCGACCAGCAGGATCTTCGCGGCCAGCGGGCGTGCGGGCTGCTCGGGGGCAGGGGCGGGCTGCGCGGTCGCCACCGCCGCGGTGATCTCCATGCGGAAGATGGCGCCGGCGCCCGTGTGGTTCTCGACCTCGATGCGGCCGCCCATCAACTCCACCAGGCCCTTGCAGATGGCTAGGCCGAGGCCGGTGCCGCCGTGCGTGCGGCTGACCGAGGCGTCGCCCTGGCTGAAGCGTTTGAACAGGCGCGCGGCCCGGTCCGGGGTAAGCC
>JAEXKM010000401.1 GCA_023445705.1 Pseudomonadota bacterium | reverse complement strand
ATCTGCGCTTCGGCTCAGGAAGCCCGGCCCGCGGCCGCAGCGCCGGCCCAGCCGGCCGCGCCGCGCCCGGCCCTCAGCGAATCCGTCGCTGCGGTGGTGAACGACGACATCATCTCGACCTACGACCTGGCGATGCGAATGCGGCTGCTGATCGCCACCTCAGGCATCCAACCGACCGAGCAGAACATCGCCCAGTTCCAGCGGGAAGCGCTGGTCTCCCTGGTCGACGAGCGGCTCCAGATCCAGGAACTCCGTCGCCAGGAGCGCGAGCAGAAGTTCCAGATCGTCGCCACCGACGAGGAGATCAACGAAGAGATCGCCGACATGGCGCGCGGCAACAACATGTCGGCCGATCAGTTCATCGCTTCGCTGGCGGGCCAGGGCATCGCCATCAGCACGCTGAAGGAACAAATCCGCGCGCAGGTGAGCTGGCAGCGGTGGATTCGCGGCCGGTATGGCTCGCGTCTGCGGATCGGCGACGACCAGGTGAAGGCCATGCAGCAGCGCATGGAAGCCGCCGCCTCCAAGCCGCAGTACCAGATCAGCGAAGTGTTCCTGGACGCTGGCCGAGTCGGGGGCATGGAAACCGCCATGAACGGCGCCCGCCAGTTGGTCACGCAGATGCAGCAGGGCGCACCCTTCCCTGCGGTCGCCCGCCAGTTCTCGGCCTCGGCGACGGCGGCCAACGGCGGCGACGCCGGCTGGGTGATGCCGGGCGAAATGCCCGCCGAGGTCGACGCTGCCCTGGAGGCGATGCGTCCGGGCCAGCTTTCGCAGCCGATCCCCGTCCGCGACGGCGTCTACATCATCTATCTGCGCGACAAGCGCACTGGCTCGTCGGCCACGGTCGTCAGCCTCAAGCAGGCTGCGGTCAGCCTGCCCCAGAACGCCACCGAAGGTCAGGTCGCCGCCGCCACGGCCACCCTGGAGACCCTGCGCGGCCAGATCACCGGCTGCGGCGACATCGAGGCCAAGTCCGCCAACGTCAATGGCGTGGTGGCCGGCGACCTCGGTGAGACCGAAATCAAGGATCTCGCGCCCGCCTTCCGCACCGCGGTCGAGGCGCTGCAGCCCGGACAGGTGTCCCAGCCGATCCGCACCAACGCCGGCCTGCACCTCCTGGCCGTCTGCGGGAAGCGTACGGGCGGCGCCGAGGCGCTCACGACCGAGCAGATCGAGAACCGCCTGTTCGGACAACAACTCAGCATGATCGCGCGACGCTACATGCGCGATCTCAGGACATCGGCGACGATCGAAACCCGGTGAGCCCGCTCGCACCGAAGCCGCCTATCCCACGCCCCCTCGCCCTCACCATGGGCGATCCTGCCGGCGTGGGACCCGAGATAATCTCCAAGGCGTGGAGCCATCTGCGCAAGGACGGCCCGCCCTTCGTCGTCGTCGGCGATCTTCAGTCCATGGCTTCGGTGACCGGCTCGGCCATGCGCTCGGTGCGGCGGGTGACCAGTCCCAAGGAGGCCCTGGAGGTCTTCCCGAGCGCCCTGCCGGTCATTGACCTGCCGCTGCGGTGTCCGGTCGTGGCGGGCCAGCCTTCTTCGGCGGCGGCCTCGGCTATAATCGGCTGGATCGAAACCGCGGTCGGTCTTGCTCTTTCGGGCGCGGTGGGCGGCGTCGTGACGGCGCCGATCGCCAAGGCGCCGCTCTACGAAGCCGGCTTCAGCTTCCCCGGCCATACCGAATTCCTGGGCGAGCTGACCGCCGGAGCGGCCCATGAGGGCGCGCGCGGGCCGATCATGATGCTGGCCGTGCCAGGGCTGCGAACGACGCTGGTGACGGTCCACGAGCCACTATCGAAGGTGGGCGGCCAGCTCTCTGTGGAGCGCATCGTTCACGTCGGTCTCGTCACCGCCCAGGCCCTGCGCCGGGACTTCGGGCTCACCTCGCCGCGCCTGGCGATCGCCGGCTTCAATCCGCACGCGGGCGAGGACGGGACTATCGGGCGCGAAGAGGCGGAAATCATCCTACCCGCAGTGCAGGCGCTGCAAGCCCAGGGCGTCGCCGCCGTAGGCCCTTCGCCAGCCGACAGCCTCTTCCATCCGAGCGCGCGCGAGAAGTACGACGCGGTCGTCTGCATGTACCACGATCAGGCTCTCATCCCCGTGAAGATGCTGGACTTCTGGGGCGGCGTGAACATCACCCTGGGCCTGCCGATCGTGCGGACCTCGCCCGATCACGGCACCGCCTTCGACATCGCCGGCCGCGGCCTCGCCCGCCCGGACAGCCTGATCGCAGCCATCCGCGCCGCCCAGGAGATCGCCGAGGCCCGCGCGGCCTGAAGGGCTTGCCGACTCCGCTGCGTCATGCGCTCTTGGCCGGTCCAAGGGGGGAGACATCACATGCTCAATCGCCGCCATCTGCTCGCCGCCTCGGCGGGCGCCGCCAGCCTCGGCCTTGCGTCGCGCGCCGCCGCCCAAGGTTCCGCCGCAGACCAGGCGCGTGCCCTCTACGACCAGATCTTCGAAGCCCGCCTGGTGGCCGATCCCCTTGCAGCGTCGGGGCTTGGTCTGGACAGCGGGTCGCGCGCGGCCCTGAAGTCCAGGGTGGGCGACTATTCTGACGCGGGGCGCCTGCGCTCGTTCCAGCCGATGATTGACGCGCGGCCCAAGCTTCAGGCCATCGACCGCAGCGGTCTTTCCGGTCGCGACCTGACTCAGTATGACACGGCCGTCTGGCTCGCAGATCATTGCGCGGAAGCTGAGAAATTTCCGTTCCTTAGCGTCGCCTCTTATGACTATCCCGTTCCCTACGTGCTGAGCCAGCTGACCGGGATCTATCAGGAAGCGCCCGACGCACTGGCGACCAAGCACGTCATCGAAACGCGCGAGGACTGCGAAGCCTATCTCGACCGCTTGAACGATTTCGCCAAGGCGATGGGCGACGAGACCCTCCGGGCCAAGGAACACGCTGCCCAAGGCGTCGTCCCGCCGGACTTCATCCTCGACAAGGCCTTGGCCCAGCTCAAGCTATTGGCTCAGGACAAGGGCGAAGCCTCGGGCTTGGCCTCCTCGCTGGGCCAGCGCGCTCAACAGAAAGGGCTGGGAACCGACTGGGCCACCAAAGCCGCCGCCGTGGTCGACGGCCCGATCGCCGCCGGTCTGGCGGCGCAGATCGAGCTCCTGACCGAGCAGCGCCGCACGGCGGGCCACCAAGCGATGGTGACGCGAGGATCGATCCCCGCCTCGTTCTACGACTACGCCCTGCGCTTCCACACGACCACGCGTCTGACGCCGGACGAGGCCCATAGGATCGGGCTGGCCCAGGTCGCCGACCTGACCGCCAAGCTCGACCCTTTGCTGAAGGCCCAGGGCTTCACCAAGGGTACGGTCGCTCAGCGCCTGGACGCCTTCGCCAAGGACCCCGCACAGCTCTACCCCAACACCGATGCCGGCAGGGCCGACCTGCTGGCCGCGCTCAATCGCCAAATGGCGGAGGTGAAAGCCGCCTGCCCGCGCGTCTTCAACACCATCCCCAAGGCCGGAATGGAGATCCGACGCGTCCCGCCCGCCATCGAGCTCGGCGCGCCCCGCGGCTATGCGGAGGATGGATCGCTCGACGGCGTTCGGCCGGGCGTGTTCTACATCAACCTGCGCGACACGCGTGATTGGGCGAAATGGGCCTTGCCGACCCTCACCTATCACGAGGCCGTCCCCGGGCACCTCTTCCACGGCGCGCTGGTGCTGCAGGCGGGCGACGCCCCGCTCCTCTTCAAGAGCATCGGCTTCACCGCCTTCGGTGAAGGCTGGGGCCTCTATGCCGAGCAGCTTGGCGACGAGCTCGGCATGTACGACGCGCACCCTGCTGGCCGCATCGGCTGGCTGCAGTCGTTCCTGTATCGCGCCGCGCGCATCGTTCTGGACACCGGCATCCACTCAAAGGGCTGGAGCCGCGAACAGGCCATCGCCTACATGACCGACACCGTCGGCATGCCGAAGGGCGCAGGCGAGAACGAGATCGACCGCTATGTGGTCTGGCCTGGACAGGCCTGCGGCTACAAAATCGGCCATACTGAGATCGACCGGCTGCGGACGAAAGCCAAGGGCGCGCTCGGCCCTCGGTTCGACATCAAGGGCTTCCACGACACCGTCCTGCTCGGAGGCTCGCTGCCGCTGGAGGTGCTCGAGCGCGTGGTCGATCAATGGACGGTGGCGCAGAAGGCTGTCTGATGGCTGACCTGGCCGACCTCGCTCGCGAGCTGACCATCGATTTCGTCGGCGGTGCGGTCGGTCATCGTCATCGGTTCGGCGGCGGACGTGGGCAGGACCTGCCCCGCGCGGCCGGATTCACCAAGGGCGTCACACCCAGCGTCGTCGACGCCACGGCGGGCCTCGGCCGCGACTCCTTCCTGCTCGCTTCCCTTGGCGCCGAGGTGACCCTGATCGAGCGTTCGTCGCACGTTCACGCCCGGCTGGCCGCGGGGCTGGCGGCCGCGGCCGATGATCCTGCCGCCGCGCCGGTCGTCGCCCGGATGAAGCTGCTGCACGGCGATGCGCGCGAGCTTTTGAAGGACCTCTCGCCTGACGTTGTGATCGTCGATCCCATGCACCCGAAGCGCACCTCCACCGCCCTGGTGAAGAAGGACATGCGACTGCTGCGCGACCTGGTGGGAACCGACCCGGATCAGCTTGAGCTAATGCAGGCGGCCTTGAACGCCGCTCGCAAACGGGTGGTGCTCAAATGGCCCCGAAAGGCCCCCACCATGCCGGGATTGCCCCCTGCTTCGCACCAGATCGTCGGCAAAACCCTGCGCTATGACGTTTTCATGACGCACCGGACCTGAGACAATGGCGCCATGAGCGTCGCATTCACCAAGGAAGAAGACAGCGAGTCCGCAGCCGCCGACCTGCCGGATCGCCCCATCTCCCCGCATCCCAATCTGGTGACCGCCGCAGGCCTGGCCCAACTCGAAGCCGAACTGGCCGCCGCGCGCGCCGCCTATACCGCGGCCCAGGCAAGCGGCGAGGTCGGCGCCGACCGCACCGCCATGGCCCGGGCGACCCGTGACCTGCGCTATTACTCCGCGCGCCGCGCCAGCGCCCAACTGGTCACGGTGGATCCCGCCAGCGACAAGGTTCAGTTCGGCCGCACGGTGACCTTCGAGCGAGAGGACGGGCGGCGGCAGACCTATACGATCGTCGGCGAGGACGAGGCCGATCCTTCTGCCGGCTCGATATCCTACATCGCGCCGCTGGCCCGCGCCTTGATGGGCAAGACGGTCGGCGACACGGCCGTCGTCAATGGCGCCGAAGTCGAGATCACCGAGCTCGGCTAGGCCTGCTCGCCTAGAATGGCCAACAGCGCCTCGACGCAAATCGCCGAGTTGCGGGCGGCCATCGCAGCCATCTCCGAATAGGTCAGGTGGCTATCCTCGCCGGCCAGATCCGACAGGGTTCTGATCACGTAGAGCGGCCTGGCCCAAGCCTTAGCGACGACGGCGACGGCGCCTGATTCCATGTCGATGGCGTCGGCGCCGAGCCGCCCATGCAACTCGTCCCGAGTCTGTGCGCAGTTGAGGAAGTAGTCCGCGGTCACGATCCCGCCCAGCTGGGCCGACACGGGCGACCGGCCGGCGAGGACCGATTCCAACCGCTCCAGATGGCCGCGGACCTCGTGGGGGACCGGCGTAAGCTGCGAAAGCTCCGGCGCGCCCACCGGGATGACGCCATAATCCGTCGCAGTGAAGCGGCCCGCCGACATGATCCCGTAGTCGTGCACGGCAAGACGCTCGCCCAGCAGCACCGCCCCGACATCCAGCGCCGGATTGAGCCCGCCGGCTACGCCCGAGAAGATGAGCCCCCGCGCTCCGAAGACCGAGAGCAGCAGCGTGGCCGCGGCCGCCGCGTTCACCTTGCCGATTCCCGCCTGAGCCAAGACGATGGGCTCGCCGCCGATTTCGCCCCTCCAGACCGCGGTCGGACCATGCTGCTCGGCGGCGCCGGCGGCGTTCAACACTTCCCGCAGCGCGGTCATCTCTTCAGGTGTGGCGCAAAGCACGGCGTACATGACGCCAGCCCTAGCACCCTTCTAGCGTTCGTGCTCGCCCGCCTCGGCGGCGCGCAGAACGAAGGCGAGGATTTCAGCCACGGCGCCATAGAGTCGTTCTGGAATCTCCGTCTCCAGCTCGATGCTGGACAGGGCTTCGGCCAGCACGGCGTTCTTCTCGATGGGAACGCCGTGGGCTTCAGCCGCTTCGATGATCTTTTGGCCGACAAGGCCCTGGCCGCTGGCGACGATGCGCGGGGCCCGCGGCGCGTCATAGGTCAGCGCCACCGCGACGGTCTTCTGCTCACTCATGAAGTCTGATCCACCAGTCGTCCGGCCTCCGGCGCGCGAACGGGCGGCGCGCCGGCCTGAATTGCTATTTCTGCGGAGAGCTGGGCGCGCCTCAAGGCATCGGCCAACGCATCCTTGTCCTCCCGCAGACGCTCCAATGCGATGTCTCGCTCTGCCCACAGCCCCACGGTCGCTTGTGCCCCGCGAAGCGAGATCCGGGCATGGATCGGCCCCAGCGGCTCGATGTCCAAGGAGAATGCAATCCGCCAGGCGGCCTCCTCACCGGCCTGGACACCTGTTCGGTCGCGCCCGATCTCGAACTGCGCCACCGCCGCGCCCTGCGGCGTGGTGAACGGCATCTCGAACATCCAGCGCGTCACGAGCTGCGCGTCGAGCGGCTCATCGGCGCCGGCAGGCAAGGATGCGATCTGCAGCAGCTCCTGCCGCGCCACCGCCGCTTCGGTCTCCGTCAGTAGCCTCTGGCCCACGGTGCTGGGCGCGGCGTCGGCCGGCAGGCTTGGAACGGCCGAGGGTTGGGTGAAGGCGCCGGCTCCGCGATATGGCGGCGGCGGTGTCCTTCCCGGCGTTCTCGCCGGCGCGCGCGGCGCCCCGGCGAGCCAGGCCGCGAGGGCCTGACGCAGGACGAGCAGTTCGGCCTTCAGGTCCTGTCCACGAGGGCTTACCCGCGGCTCGCTCGCCAGGCGCGCCTCAAGGAAGAGGCCTGACTGCGCGAGCCCCTTGGCCAGGTCCGTGCCCGTTATTGGGCCGTCGGCGGGGCGGGCCTGCGCCAGCACCTGGGCGGCTGCGGAGCGCACGGGCGCAGGCAACATGGGATTGCGTATAGCCTGGGCGAGGTCGGCGACCAGCGGCGCAAGCCCGCCTTGGCGGCCCGCGGCCTCCTGCGCCGTCCTGGCGACGATCTGCGCCTGAACCTGACCGGAATTGATCTCGATCGACGGCGCAGCCGGAGGCGTCACCGGAATCACCGGTCGCACGGGCGTGACCGGTATGGTCACCTGTGGCGTTAGTGGGCCCTGGATTGGCGCGATGGTCACGGGCGTTTTGCCCTTCCGCCTATAAGCTTCTCTTCACCATCCCCAGAAGGAATGAAGCTACGCTTAAGAGCCGCCCCCGCCGGGACCGGTGCAACGTTCCACCACGCCGCTTTGGAATTGGGGCGCAAGCCTGCTATGCGGCCCGCAATGACCCTGGATCAGCTCCCGCCGCTGCGTGACACCCTCGCCGAGCATGGTCTGCTCGCCAAGAAGAGCTTCGGCCAGCACTTCCTGCTGGACCTGAACATCACGCGGAAGATCGCGCGGCTGGCGGAAGTCGGCGAAGGCGATCATGTCATCGAGGTCGGGCCCGGCCCAGGCGGCCTGACCCGCGCCCTGCTCGAAACCGGCGCGCGCGTCACCGCCGTCGAGGCCGACCCGCGTTTCGCGCCTCTGCTGGAGGAGCTCTCAGCGGCTTCAGGCGGGGCGCTGACCCTTCGTCTGGAGGACGCGCTCACGACCGACGAAACTGCGGTCGCCGCGGGCGCTCCGGCGCATATCGTTTCGAACCTGCCCTACAACGTCGGCACGCCACTGCTGATCAAGTGGCTCACCGGGCCGTTCACCCCTGCCTCGATGACCCTGATGTTCCAGAAAGAGGTCGCCGACCGGATCGCGGCCGAGCCCGGAACCGAGGCCTATGGCCGGCTCTCCGTCCTCTCCCAGGCCACCAGCCATGCCCAGGTCGTGATGGACGTCCCTGCCCGCGCTTTCACGCCGCCGCCAAAGGTCGCGTCGGCGGTCGCGCGCCTCACCCCTCTCGCGGACCGCCCCGAGCCGGCCCGCCTGACCGCCCTGCAACAGGTGACGGCGGCCGCGTTCGGTCAACGCCGCAAGATGTTGCGATCGAGCCTGAAGGTCCTGGGCGGCGAAGCCCTGTGTGTCGCAGCCGGCATTGCGCCCGAGGCCCGGGCCGAGACGATCGATGTGGAAGGTTTTCTCGCCCTGGCGGACGCTTACCGCGCCACGCCGTAGTCGAACGGGGCCAACGCCGGGCCGCGGCCGTATCCCGGCCCATAGAGACCATATCCGTATGGCCGGAAGCTGTTCTTCTCCTGACCGATGCTAAGGGCCAGGGTTCCGTTGTCGCCGAGCGGCATGACGCTGCTGATGTAGGCGCTGCGATAGCCGCCGGTGCCGATGGCCATGCCGACCTCGCCGTGGACCCTGCGGTCCGGCTCTCCGACCAACCCGGCGAGGACGCCGTCTTCCTGCTCACGCGCGGCGGGGGAGTCCGCCAGCCAGCGCTCGATCTGGCGCGCGGTCTCGTCGGTAGGCGGCGTTCCGGAAGCCCCGGCGGTCGAGATCGCCTCCTGGGCTTGAGCGGCGCTCGCCAGCGCAAGAATGGCCGCGGTCAGGATGGCGAGTTTACGCATCGGCTTACTCCACTGGAAGCTCAAGCATAGCGCCTCGAAAGCGGCCGTCGTAAGGCGCTCTCATGCCAGGAGCGAAACGGCTCCATCCCAGGCGAGTTTCCCGCCGACCGCGATCAGCAGGACATAGATGATCCGGTAGAAGTTCGCCGCGGGCACTCTCCGGACCAACCAGACGCCGGCATAGGTCGAGGCGATGGCGAGCGGCAGCAGCACCGCGGCGGTGGACATCACCTCTCGGGTGAACTGCCCGAGCGCCCAATACGCGGGGACCTTCATCCAGTTCACGACCGCGAAGAAGATCGCACTGGTCCCGATGAAAACGTCCCGCGGCAAGTTCTTGGGCAGTACGTAGATCTGGAACGGCGGCCCGCCCGCATGGGCGATCTGGCTGGTGAAGCCCGCAGCCACGCCGGCTAACACCCCGCGCCACGGCAGCCCTTCGGGACGTTGTTCGCGCACCGGCGCACTGGCCCGTTCCGCCCAAAGCCGCATGACCGCAAAGACGATGGCGACGGCGCCCACGGCCAACTCCACAGCGCCGGGCTTTACGAACGCAGCCAGCAGATACCCCGCCAGAATGCCCACCGCGGCGCTCGGCAGCATGATCGCGAGCACGCGCCGATCCCAGGTCTTTCGGAAGGCCCAAACGCTGACCACGTCCTGGACGATCAGGATCGGGAGGGTGATCGAAGCCGCCAGCACCGGCGAGACGGCCAAGGCCATCAACGGCACTGCGATCACGCCGATCCCGGCGAACCCGCCCTTGGCGAGGCCCAGCAGGATCACCGCGGGGATCGCCACCACGTAGAAGAAGGGATCGGTCAACACAGCTTCGGCTTACGCCGATTCAGCTATTGCGGGGCGCTCGGCCGCGAGACCACGAACGCGGCGCAGGCGCCGAGCGCGGCCGCCACCACCAGCGCCAGCCACAGTTTGGGGTGGGCCGAGATGAAGAAGACCGCAAAACCTACGGCCATGCCGGTGCAGGCCAGGATCTTTCCCCGCCGCGGAATGGCTCCATGCGCTCGCCAGTCCCGCACCATCGGCCCGAATTGCTTGTGATTGAGTATCCATGCCTCGAGCCGTGGGGACGACTTGGCGAAGCACGCCGCGGCCAGGATCAGGAATATCGTCGTCGGCAGTAACGGCAGGAACGCGCCGGCGACGCCAAGCGCCGTCAGAAACAAGCCCAGGACCAGATAAACCGCGCGCGCCATTCAGTTGAGAGTCTCTCTCAAAACTCGGCGACGCGATAGTAGCAATCAGCGTCGCCCGATCAGCGTCATGTCGAACGGGGTGGTCTGGTAAAGTTGGTTGATCCAGTTGCCGAACAGCAGATGCGCGTGGCTGCGCCAGTGGTTCTGCGGAGCGCGCCGCGGATCGTCGCCGGGGAAATAGTTGGCGGGAACCGCGATCTCCTTCCCCGCCTGGGCGTCGCGAAAATACTCCTCCGCCAACGAACTGGAGTCGTATTCGATGTGGTTGAACATGTGCAGCGCGCGATGGCCCGGATCGTCCAGCAGGCATAGCCCGGCCTCGTCCGACTCCATGAGCACCTGCATTCCGCTGCCGGCGGGAATATCCTGGCGGCGCATCTCGGTCCACCGGGAGACCGGGATCGCGAAGTCGTCGGAGAAGCCGCGGAGATAGGGAGAGGCCGGCGCGAGGTTTCGGTGCTGGAACACCCCGAACGCCTTCTGTTCCAGTTCGTACTTCGGCATGCCGTGAAAGTGGTGCGTCGCCGCCTGCGCCGCCCAGCAGATGTTGAAGGCGCTATGCACGTTCGTCTGCGTCCAGTCGAATATCCGGCGCAGTTCGTCCCAGTAGGTGACGTCTTCGAACGGCAGGGTCTCGACGGGCGCTCCCGTGACCACGAAACCGTCGAACCGCTCGGTCTTCACGTCCTCCCAGTCCCGATAGAACGAGAGCATGTGGTCGCTCGGCGTATTGCGCGCGACGTGGTTGGTGATCTTTACCAGCGTCAGTTCGAGCTGCAGCGGCGTGGCGCCCAGCAGCCGCGCGATCTGGGTCTCTGTCCGGATCTTGTTCGGCATCAGGTTGAGCAACCCGATGCGCAGGGGGCGAATGTCCTGGCGGATCGCGTCCGCCTCCCCCATCACCATCACCCCTTCAGCGTCGAGCGTGGCCCGCGCGGGCAGGTCGTCAGGTATCTTGATCGGCATGGCGTCGCTTAGCCCCAAGCACCCAGCCGCCGCAAGCCCCACGCACGTCGCAGCCTGGCTCAGGGGTCCAGCAAAGCTTCTTGAATCGTCCGCTGCGCGTTGGTCGCGATCACCGGGTTGGTTTCGCGGTAATAGGGCAATTGCACCAGCGCCACCGAGAGCGCCCAGCCCCGCCCGCGCGCCCAGGTCGCCCCGTCGGCGCCGGTCGCCCGCCGGAACGCCTCTCGCGCCTCGCCCGTCAGCAGATTCCAGGCGGGAATGAGGTCGCAAGCCGGATCGCCCGCCCCCATGCAGCCGAAATCGATGACCCCGACCAGTCGCCCGCCATCGAACAATAGGTTGCTCGGCATCAGATCGCCATGCAGCCAGACGGGCGGACGATCCCACGCGGGCGCGTGCAGGGCCGCTTCCCACGCGGCCAGGGTCTGATCCGAGTCGATCAGAGGGCCCAGGTCTGCGATCGCCTTTCGCGTGACCTTGTCTCGCGCACGCAGGGCCACGCCGCGCCATGCGTTGTGCGGACCCGGGCCGGGAGCGTCTTGCGCAGGCGCGGCGTGCATGGCGGCGGCGAACTCGCCCAAAGCATGACCGATGGAGCTTTCGCTCATCAATGGGAGGGCGTCACCCGGCCGGCCGTCCAGCCATGCGCAGATCGACCACGGCCAGGGAAAGCTCTCCGACGCCTTTCCGGTCAGCGCCGGCGCCGGAATGGGCAACGGAAGATGCGGCGCCAGACGCGGCAGCCAGACCTGCTCCTTCTCGACCTGTCCGGCCGCGCCAGGATGCCGGGGCAGCCTGACCGCCAGATCATCGCCCAGCCGATAGATGACGTGGTCGGTTCCGTGGGCTCCGACCCGTTCCAGCGGCTTGCCCGCAGCCTGCGGAAACTGTTCGGCGACGAGACGAGCCACCAGCTCGACGTCGATTGCGATTTCATCGGCGTGCAAGCCAAATCCCCTCAAGCTTCGACGCGGCGCGCCAAGGCTAAGCTTGCTCGGCGCCTTCGCTCTTGTGAAGAGCCGGCTCGGCCGACCATTTCGCCGCGTTGCGCAGCCGGATGCCGCTGGCGTGGAGGCTGCTGGACCAGACATCACGCAACGGCGTCAGGTCGTCCATCAGGCGCAGTTCGACGTCGCTACGCTGCAATGCTGCGGGCAGGTCGGTAATCACGTCGCAAGCGATCGGAGTGACCGTCTCGCGGGCGATCCACATCCCGGCGTCCTCCAGATCCTCGAAGGCTTCGGCGGGCAGCTCGTAGCGATAAAGCACACTACTCTTCAGGATACTGAACCAGGCCCACTCGACGTGGGCGATCATCCGACAGGCGCGCCCGCCCCACCACCGCTGCAAGTCGGCCGCGGTGGTGCCTGCCACCGGCCAGATCAAGATCCGGGGGCAATCGCGGGGAAACAGGTACATGGGCGCGTGCCACTCATCGATCGCCCAGACGAGCGGCCCATTCAGCCAGTCACGCCCCGGCGGCCGCTCCGACGGCGTCTTGACCGGACGCGGCTCGAACCGCTCGATGGTCGCATCGTCGCTGAAATGGAAAAGGCGCATCGGAAACTATGGCGCAACTCTCCTAGCTCGCGTCAATCTCCGGTCCATGACATCGCTGCCTCCCCTCCGCATCGCCACAGCCGCCGACGCAGCCGAGATCGCCGAGGTCACACGAGCGGCTTATTCGAAATGGATCGCCGTCACCGGGCGCGAGCCCCTGCCCATGCGAGTGGACTATGCGGACGCCGTGCAGCGTCACCGCTTTGATCTGATGCATCTCGATGGCCGGCTCGCGGCGCTGATCGAGACACATCCCCAAGACGATCATCTGCTGATCGTCAACGTCGCCGTAGCGCCGTCGCACCAGGGCCACGGCCTGGGGGTGCGCCTGCTACGCCATGCGGAACAACTCGCCGTCGAGCAGGGCCTGATCGGCACGCGGCTCTATACGAAC
>JAEXKM010000313.1 GCA_023445705.1 Pseudomonadota bacterium | reverse complement strand
AGCAGCTGGACGCGCGTGGCGCGCTGGTTGGCAGCATCAATGGCTTCTTGTCCCTAGGGGCGCCCCAGATGGAGGGGCTTGAGGCCATCGCTACCGAACGCCTGAAGTTGAGTGAGATCGATTTGAGCCCGGCTTCCGCAGCTCTAGTTCAGTTCACGTCAGGGTCGACGCGGGAGCCGAAGGGGGCGTTGCTCACCCATGAACAGATCGCCGCGAACCTGGCGGCGATCGAGGTGGCGTTCGAGATCCGTCCTAAGGAGCGAGCCGAGCGTACGGCGCTGTGGTTACCCCAGTTTCACGACATGGGACTTTTTGCGCGACTGCAGTCGATCTGGTCGGGCTATGTGGGGGGACTGATATCTCCGGCGGAATTTGTGCGCCGGCCTGCAAGTTGGCTGAACTTAATCTCCGATACAGACGCCACCATTGCCGGTGGGCCGAATTTCGCATTCGATCTCTGCAGCGAAGGGACGCTACGTGGCCTAGCCGCCGATCTAGACCTGTCGACATGGCGTGTCGCATTCTGCGGCGCTGAGCCCGTTCGCAGTCGCTCTCTCCGGCGGTTCGCGGCGAAGTTCCGAGGGCAAGGCCTCCGACAGCAGGCTTTGACGCCGTGTTATGGGATGGCCGAAGCGACGCTGATTGTAACCTGCAAAAGCCCAGGAGTGGAGTTTCAAGAGCGCCTTTTAGACGTCGACGCGCTGGAAACGGACCGCACCGTCGTTGGCACCGACAAAGCCGCTCGCTCGGTTGTGAGCGTTGGCCCTCCATGTCTTGGCTTCGACATCAGGGTGGCCGATTCAGTAACCGGAGACATTGTTGGCGAGGACTATGTCGGGGAAATCCTCGTCAATGGGCCAAGCGTATTCTCTGGATATCTGACGGGCCGTGGGCTGGAGGTCGACGCTTCGTGGCGCGATATCGGCGGCGAGAAGTTCTTTCCCACTGGAGATCTCGGCTTCATGAGCGGTGGCGAGCTGTTCGTCACCGGTCGACGTAAGGCGCAAATTATAATCCGGGGGCGCAACCTTCAGGCGGAGGACTTGGAGGCTGCCGCGGCGGATACCAACGCGATGCTGTCTCCGGGCATGGTTGCCGCGTTCGAGGCGCGGCCGGGGGAGGGAGAAAGCCTAACGGTTGTCGCTGAGTTCAGGCGTGCAAACGCGGACACTACTCCCGAAAATCTTGCGCACGGCATCTTGCGACGCATTTCTCATGAGTTCGGGGTTATCCCTGAGGCGGTGGTCATCGTCGCCGCCCGAAACGTCCAGAAGACGTCGAGCGGCAAGGTCGCCCGGGAGAACACGCGGCGGAGCCTTGAGGGAGGCGCGATGAAGGTGGTGTTTCGTCTCACCGCGGACCACCTCACCTCACAGCACCACGCAAGCCCCGTCCAAGGCGATGTCGAGGGTCTGGTTCGCAACATACTCGCCCAGGAGCTTGGCGTTCCTGCTGATCAGGTGGACACGACCGCCGAGTTCGCCTCAATGGGCCTCGATTCGATGGGCCTGCTTAGAGCAGCGCAACGCCTGGAAGAGGCGACAGGCCGGGAAGTAGGACCAGAGACCCTATTCGAAAACCCAACGCCTGCGCGCCTGTGCTCGTGGTTGCGCTCTAGCGCGGGCGCGCAGAGCGAGACTGTTCTACAGGCTGCAGCGAGGGGGGGCGTGGCGATTACCGGGATGGCCTGCCGGTTTCCGGGCGCACAGAACCTGCAGGCCTTTTGGCGTCTCCTCTCCGATGGGCGGCATGCCATTTCGCACCGACCGCTGGCGCGCAATCTCGATGCTGCGAATGAGCCGGGGCTCGCCGGCGGCTATCTAGACCAAGCAGAGTGGTTCGACGCCTCATTCTTCCGGATCACTCCCAACGAAGCGCTTCGGATGGATCCGCAGCAAAGGATGCTTCTGGAGGTGGCGTACGAGGCATTCCTCGACGCGGGCCTGTCTATGGAGGAACTCTCTCGCGCGCGCGTGGGCGTCTTTGTGGGCATCTCGGCCAATGAGTATGGCGCTCGTGGACTGATCGCAGGACCGCAAGACGCCACGTCGGCGACGGGTGCGGCGCTCTCCATCGCCGCTAACCGCATTTCTTACATTTTCGACCTGAAGGGGCCTTCGTTGGCGGTCGATACCGCATGCTCATCGTCCCTGGTCGCCTTGGATCAAGCAAGAGGCGCGCTTGAGCGAGGAGATTGCGACATCGCGTTAGTGGCCGGCGCAAACCTACTCGTATCGGACGCCGTCGATGCGTCCTTCAAGGATGCTGGGGTACTTGCGCCCGATGGGCTGTGTAAGGCGTTTGCAGACGACGCGGACGGCTATGGACGGGGCGAGGGCGTAGGTGCGGTCGTGCTTCGCCATGGCCCAACGGCACGCGCTGTGGGTGATCGAGTTTATGCTTGGCTCGAAGCGACGGCCGTGAACCAAGACGGACGTACGAATGGCCTAATGGCGCCAAACGGCGCCGCGCAGCGTGACGTCATAAGACTAGCTCTGGCGCGTGCGGGTATCAGGCCGGCAGAGCTGCGATTTGTCGAAGCTCATGGCACGGGGACCGCACTAGGCGATCTTGTTGAAGCAAAAGCCCTCGGAACGGTCGTAAGCGAAGATCGGCACGAGCCTTGCCTAGTTGGCTCGGTTAAGACCAACATAGGCCATCTCGAAGCTGCGGCCGGCATTGCCGGCCTTATCAAGTCGGTGCTCGCGCTCCATCACCGTTTGCTGCCTGCGAGCCTCCACTGCGTCGAGCCGAACAAGCGCGTGGATTTCGGAGCCTTGAACCTTCGAGTTCCAACGACCGCAGAGTTCTTAGAAGGCGATAGGCCGATCCTGGCAGGCGTCTCCTCCTTCGGTTTCGGTGGTACAAACGCCCATGCGATTTTGAGAAGCGCCGATCAGAACGCACTGCGAAACGAAGCTGGGACGCCTAGCCTATTTTTGTCGTCGAGGTTTTCTCACGAAGGCTTGCGCGCACGACTTAGGTGGTACCGAGAGACCGTCACCGACAAAACGATAGGAGCCGCTGCGGCCGCGTCACAGCGTCGGATATCCCACGCAAACTCCCGCATGGCGCTCCTCGGTGAATCTGGCTCGGACCTACTTCGAACACTGGCGGCCGAACTAGCGCAAGAAGCCAGTCCAAATGTGATCCGCGGCGAGGTCCTTCCGGCGGATCGCCAGGGCATCGTTTATGTCTTCCCGGGCCAAGGAAAGCGGTTTTGGCCATTACCCAAGTCGGTCACCGAGTGCTCAGAGTTCCTCGCCCCGCTCCGTGGACAGACGGACAAGCTGGCCAACTTCCTTGGCGCCGATTGGCTTGAGCGCCTTTCGACGTGCGAAGCGGAATCCCTAACTGGAGATGCAATTCGCGACCAAGTCGCGCTCGTAGCGGTGCAGATGGGCCTGGCATCGGTTTGTACGGCGTGGGGTAGGCAACCCGCCGGCGTGATCGGCCATAGCGTTGGCGAAATCGCCGCCGCTTGGGCGTCGGGATGGATTTCCGCCGAGCAGGCAATCTCAATCGCCACCCATCGCGCCGAAGCGATCTCTGAATTGGCGCCTGAAGGCGCAATGGCCGTTGTGGCTCTCGAGCCGCAGGCGGTCCAACTCATGGTCGATAGCGCGGTGGAAGGTGGGCTCTCAATAGCAGCCTTCAACGGCCCAAATTCCACAGTCGTCTCGGGGCCTCGCCTTGCAATCGATCGATTTGTGCAAATGGCTGGCAAGAATGGGGTCTTTGCGCGACGCCTCGAGACCGTGGCCTATCCAGGACACAGTGCGTCTATGGCCGCAGCCAGCGCACGGCTGGCGTCGGGCATTTCGCCTAGCGCGCCCGTGAGGGGCCAGAACTGGTGGTCTACTGTCACCGGCCAGCTCGTGACCGAGGCCGATGCCGAGTACTGGGCGCGCAACCTATTAGAGCCAGTTCAACTTAAAGATGCCGTAGTCTCGGCCAACCGGTCGGGTGCATCCATTTTTATTGAGATCGCTGGCGCAGCGTCCCTTCGGGGAGCGATCGAAGAAACGTTGTCGTCTACTTCGCCGAGCGAAGTGTTCACATTCGGCGAACCGAATCTCCCTGCAGATCTATGGCGTGATCGTGTGCGAGGACGCCTGTTCTGCGCCGGTCTTGAGTTGGCCTCGCCGCCTGCTGGGCACGGTCCAATGCCGCCAGCGGAGTGGAGCAAGCGTCGGTATTGGCGATTGCCCTCCGACCGACCCAGGCGCCTCACGATGCTGGAGCCGGTGGATCTGCCGGCTGCAACTGGGCTCAGGATTTGGAAGGGAAAGATCGACGGCTCGCATATGGAATGGCTTGGCGATCACCGCGTTCAGGGGGCGACGCCGCTGCCCGCAACGGGTTACCTAGTCCTCTTCGATGCAGCAATTCGACGAGCCTCGCCCGAGCTTTGCACGGTCATCTCCGATGTCCGGTTTGAAAAATTCCTCGAAACCAGTGCGAACTCCGATGTGCTTCTCATAGACCGTGCGGGCGAATTGGAAATCCACGCTCGTTCCGGCCTCGAGCACGACTGGGCCAGATACTCGTTGGCGAGAGTTGACCGGGGCACTGATCGCATCTTCGGATCTCGCCGCTGGTCCCGACCGAAGCGCCTATATGAGGACTGCCCGCAACGCGTTAGCGCTAGCAGCCTATACCGCGACCTTGCCGAGCGTGGCTTGGAATATGGCGAGAACTTTCGGCTCTGCGGCGATCCGGCTGTCGGCAATGCCGAAGCTGTCGTTCAGATTTTGCCGCCACCCATGCCGCTTCAGGACTTGGCGTGGGATCCGCGAATCCTCGATGCGGCGCTACATCTCGTAGCTACGCTAGCGCCGGTGACGGGTGGGCCAGCTGTCCCGGCTCGCGCTGACGTAGTGGTTCTTTATCCTCCCCCCACGGTTGGCGATCTCTATGCCCATGTTGTCCGCAAGGATGGGCCTCATCTGGAGTTCGATGTTCGCCTAATCGACGGAGAAGGTCTCGTCTACGCACAGATATCGGGCCTTCGCCTCGTGCGTGTCGGAGCCTCGCAAGTAGAGTTTCCAAAGTCGGTCTCACTTTATGAAACCGAGTGGGTGCGGGCCGAAGAGGCCCCCCGACCTAGCGAGGTAACGGCGCTGGTTGTGGCAGCCGATCGAGAGTCGAGTTTTGCGATTCAGGTCTCCGATCTCCTCGTCCGACGTGGGTGGAGCGCGGAGGTCTGTGCGACACGAAATGCAAGAGAGGCGATCGCCGACGACCGCTTCCGGCATGTCGTCGTACTTGCCACCGACGCGGAACTCGGTGCGGCGCCAGCAAAAGCGCTCGACAAGGTCGTTGAAACCCTCAAGTCAGTCGCCGTCATCCTCCGTGGTGCAGAGGCAGCCCTCCGAGGGCTGCATGTGTGGCTTGCCACGTCGAGGGCGGGCTGCCCTGAAGCGGTTGCGGGCACCAATCCATACGCCGCCACCTTCTCGGGCTTGACGCGAGCCCTGGTGCTTGAACACCCGGGCGTTCGCATCACCCACGTCGATTTGGAGCACCCGTCTGATGCAGAAGGCCTGGTGCAAGCGATAGGGGGAGGGGACCGCGAAGCGCAAGTCGCCGTCCGAGCCGGTGAACTTTGGACACCGCGGTTGCGGGTGGTAGCGCGGCGGCCCCAGATGGCTCGACCTCGCCTGCGAGATAGCACGTATATCGTCGCGGGCGGCCTCGGTGGCCTTGGACTGGCAGCCGCCGATCGACTCGCTGAACGTGGAGTCGCTCATTTGATGCTCCTGTCCCGTGGCGCTCCCGAGACGGTGCATGAGGTGAGTCTGCAGAAGATACGGGACCGCGGCACTGAGGTATCGGCAATCCAAGTCGATATCTGCAACGAGGCTGCCCTCAAGATCGCACTCGATTCCACTACGCTTCGTTATCCGATCCGGGGTGTCATCCACGCCGCGGGGACACTTCGTGATGG
>JAEXKM010000394.1 GCA_023445705.1 Pseudomonadota bacterium | reverse complement strand
CAGGCCCTTCAGGCTTTCCAGCAGCCGGGTGTTGTCGCGCTGGTGCAGGCCGATCGACGGCTCGTCCAGCACGTAGAGCACGCCGGTCAGGCCCGAGCCGATCTGGCTGGCCAGGCGGATCCGCTGACTCTCTCCGCCCGACAGGGTGCCTGAGGCGCGCGACAGGTTCAGATAGTCGAGGCCGACGTTCACCAGGAACCGCAGGCGGTCATTGATTTCCTTCAGGATCCGCCGGGCGATCTCGAGCTGCTTCTCTGTTAGCACCTCGTCGAGGCCGGTGAACCACTCGCCGGCGTGCTTGATCGATAGACGGCTGATTTCGCCGATGTGCCGGCCGTTGATCTTCACCGCCAGGGCTTCGGGCTTCAGGCGATAGCCTTCGCAAGCCTCGCAAGGCGTTTCGGATTGGTAGCGGCCCAGTTCTTCGCGCACCCACGAGGAATCCGTCTCGCGCCAACGGCGTTCGAGGTTGGGCAGCACGCCTTCGAAGGTCTTGTTGACCTCGTACTTCCGGGCGTTGTCGTCATAGACGAACTTGATCTTCTCTGAGCCCGACCCGTAGAGCACCACGGTCTTGGCGCCCTCGGGCAGCTTCCACCAGGGCATGTCCATCGAGAAGCCGTAGTGCGCCGCCAGGGCCTGCAGGGTCTGGGTGTAGAGCGGGGAGGGGCCCTTGGCCCAGGGCGCGATGGCGCCCTTGTGCAAGGTCTTTTCCTTGTCCGGCGTAATGAGGTCGGCGTCGAAAGCCAGCTTGGCCCCCAGGCCATCGCACACCGGGCAGGCGCCGTAGGGATTGTTGAACGAGAACAGCCGCGGCTCGATCTCGCTGATCGTGAACCCCGAAACCGGGCACGCGAATTTCTCCGAGAAGATCAGACGCCGCGGTTCGGTTGCGCCCTCGGCGACGTCCGCCCACTCGGCCGTGGCGATGCCGTCGGCCAGCTTCAGCGCGGTCTCAAGGCTGTCGGCGTAGCGGCTTTCCAGTCCCGCCTTGGTCACCAGCCGGTCCACGACGACGTCGATGTCGTGCTTGAACTTCTTGTCGAGCGCGGGAGCATCTTCGATCGGATAGAACTCGCCATCGATCTTCAGCCGCTGAAACCCGGCTTTCTGCCACTCGGCGATTTCCTTGCGGTATTCGCCCTTGCGGCCGCGCACGACGGGCGCCAGCAGGTAAAGCCGCTCGCCGTCGGGCAGGGCGGCCAGCTTATCGACCATCTGGCTGACGGTCTGGCTCTCGATTGGCAGGCCGGTCGCCGGCGAATACGGCACGCCCACCCGCGCCCACAGCAGGCGCATGTAGTCGTGAATCTCCGTCACCGTGCCCACGGTCGAACGCGGGTTGCGGCTGGTGGTCTTTTGCTCGATGGAGATCGCCGGCGACAGGCCTTCGATCAGGTCCACGTCCGGCTTGCTCATCAGTTCCAGGAACTGGCGCGCATAGGCCGAGAGGCTCTCGACATAGCGCCGCTGGCCCTCGGCGTAGATCGTATCGAAGGCGAGCGAACTCTTGCCCGATCCCGACAGGCCGGTCAGCACGACCAGTTCGCCGCGCGGGATGTCGACGCTGACATCCTTCAGATTGTGCTCGCGCGCACCGCGCACGCGGATGAAATTGAGCTGTTCGGCCATGGTTTTCCGGAAAACGCTTACAGCCGCCAATGCCCTCAGCGGCTCCCGTCTAATGTAGTTCCGAGACTCACCGATAACACAGGAACATTGTGTGAACAAACCTGGCTGCGGCGATCCGACCGGCAGGTTTTAGCCCCCGTGCGCGCACAAACCTGTCAGCAGCGTTGTCAGCAGGGCCGTGATTTTGGCGCTGGACTTACGCGGCGGAGGGCCACGCAGCCTTGGCGCAACGATGGGCGGTCCACCGCCCGCGGCCAGGGAGGAAGCGATGGGACTGTCGAGACAGCGCCGGTTCGTGACGCCGATGTCGGGAGAGACGCTGGAGGCGCTCGCCGAGCGCGCCCTTCCCGGTGAGCCGCTGGAAAGCGCCGCCGACCAGATCCGCAGTTGGAACCTCCACATCTTCGCCATGCGAAAGCCGGCGGGGCTGCTGCTGGGCAGCGACGTCGTCTTCGTGGAGCCGCCGCTCCGGTGAGCGGCCCGCGCGAGGCGGTGATCGCCGGCGCAGAGATTGCGGCCGGCCATGACGGCTCGGCCGAGTTGGTTTTGCGGCTCCTCTATCCGAACGGAGCCGAGGGCGTGATTGTGCTGGAGGCCGAGAAGGGCCTCGAACTCATGGCCGTCTGCGGGGCGGCGCATCTGGAAGAGCTCGCCGGGCAATCCTGGCGGAAGCTGCTGGAGGGAACATGTTCGACGTAATCGTTCGTAACGGGTTCGTGGTCGACGGGTCCGGAGAGGCCGGTTTCAAGGGCGATGTCGCGGTGCGCGACGGCAAGATCGCCGCCATCGGAGCGGTCGACGGCCCGGCGCGGCGCGAGATCGACGCCGCGGGCAGGGTGGTCGCGCCGGGGTTCATCGACCCGCACACCCATTTCGATGTCCAGCTTCTATGGGACGGCGCAGCGCGTCCGGCCCTGGAGCACGGGGTGACGTGCATCGTCCCCGGCAACTGCTCGCTCTCCCTCGCGCCGCTGAAAACGGCGGACCGCCCCAAGGTGGTCGGGATGTTCCAGCAGATAGAAGAGATGCCGCCTGAAGCCTTCACGGAGGCCTTCGACTGGTCGTGGGAGGACTTCGCCGGCTATCGCGACGCGATCGCCGCCAAGCTGTCGATCAATGTCGCGCCCTTGGTCGGCCACAGTGTCCTGCGCCTCTGGGTGATGGGCGAGGCCTCCCAGCAGCGCACCGCGACGCCGGACGAGGTCGCGGCCATGCAGGAGGTCCTGCGCGAGTGCCTGCGCGCCGGCGCGATCGGCATGAGCACGAGCTTCGTCGACCTGGACGAACATGGCCGCCCGGTGCCCAGCCGGTTCGCGGACTTCGCTGAACTCGACGCCCTGACCGCCGTCCTCGGCGAATTCGGCCGGATGCTCCAGTGCGTGCCCGAGTTCTACGACGTCGACATCACCATCGCCCGGGTGGACCAGCTTTCGGAGCTGTCCCTGAAGCACAACGTGCCGACCACCTTCTCCCCGGTCTTCGACAACACCTCCACGCCCGAGAATGCGCCGCGCATCCTGGCCCGCGTCGAAGAGCAGTTCGCCCGCGGCGCCCGCGTCTGGCCGCAGATGCAGACCCGCCCCATCGACATCAGCTTCTCGCTGCTGCGGCCCAGCCTGTTCTTCGCACGCCTGCCGCGGTGGGTGCGCGTGCTGCGCCAGCCGCTGGAGCAGCGCCTGGCCTCGCTCAACGACCCGGAAACCGTCGCCCGCATGGTCGAGGATCTCGGTCCTGACGGTGGTCAGAAGATGATGGGCCGCCTGATCGTCCGCGGCGGCGATGCAGCCCCGGCGGCCTGGACCGGTCGGACTCTCGGCGAGATCGCAGCTGAGCGGGGTGAAGTTCCCGCCCTTGCCCTGATCAACCTGTCGCTTGAGCACGGTCTCGACGTGGCTTTCCTCTCGGCCGATCAAGGTCACGAGAGCACCGATCGCATCGGCCCCATGCTCGCTCATCCACTGGTCCATATCGGCGCCAGCGACGGCGGGGCGCACATCGCCTCATTCTCCACCTATGGCGACACCGGCTACCTGTTCAGCGAGTTCGTCCGCAAGGGCCGTCACCTGACCCTCGAACAGGCCGTGCGGAAGATCACCGCCGACACGGCCGACATCTGGGGCCTGAAGGACCGCGGGCGCCTGCAGCCCGGCCTCGCCGCCGACATCGTCATCTTCGATCCGGACCGCATCGACCGCGCCGAGGAACGCCCGATCTTCGATATGCCGGGCGAGGGCATGCGCTACGTCCGCGACGCCCGGGGCATCGAGGCGGTCCTGGTCAACGGCCAGCTCGCCTACGCCGACGGCGCCTACACCGACGCTAGGTCGGGCGTGGTCTGCGTTTGAGTTCGCAACCGCGGGAGCAGCCCTAATTGATCGTCATCCTCGGCCGCGTAGCGTGCCGGGGATCCATACGCCCGGTGCTATCCTGGTGATCTCGGCGTGCGTGGATGGCCGGGACCTGCCGGCCCGGCCATGACGACCAAGGCAGGGCGCCTCAGTTCGTAGCCGCCCCTAGCCACTTCTCCCGGAAGGCCATCTGCGCCTTGGACGGCTTGAGATCGATCGCCTCGTAGCGGACGATCTCAAGGGCCGGGTCCGCGCCGACGGTGACGGTCGCCTCGCGGTTCTGGCCTCGCTGGACGAAGCGCACCTTGGCTTTCTCCTGCGGCTTCAGGCGATCGAGGGCGTCGTTCCAGTCGGCCTCGTTCTCGATATCGAAGCGGCCAAGGCTGACGATCCGGTCGCCGATCTCGGCGCCGGCTTCATAGAGCGGCGAACCGGGCGGCGGCGCGGTGGCCAACGTCACGTCGCGGCCGTTGACCCGCACCCGCTCGGTTCCCACCCAGGCATGGTCTGGATCCCGGCGGCGCAGCTTCAGCCCGGCCTGGGCGAGCAGCGGTTCGAAGTCGGGCAGGGCTGAGCCCTCGATGCTCGACTTGAAGAAGCCCGAGGCGAAGGCCGGATCGCCGGTCAGCTCGGCAAGCGCGGTCTGCAGGTCGGCGGCCGTATAGGGCTTCTCCGTCACGCCATGGGTCTGCCAGAGCCGGCGCATGTAGTCGTCGAGGGTCAGCGGTTCATCGCGTCCGCGCAGTTCGAGGTCGAGCGCCAGGCCCAGCACCGCCCCATAGGGGTAGTAGGAGACGCCGGTGTTCGCGTTGGTCGGGTCGATCGAGGTCGCCGCGTCGCGGAACGGCGCGCGCAGGCTCATCTCCTGCGGGGAGCCATAGGCCCGGCCGGGATTGTTGATGATCCCGGAAAGCATGCCGCCGAGGTCCTTCAGATATTCATCGACGCTCGATTGCCCGGAACGCCGGACCAGCAGCGGGCCGTAGTAGGAGGTGAAACCCTCCGCGAGCCAAAGCGAAGGGGTGGGATTGGCGCGGGTGAAGTCGAACGGCTCGAGCTCGGCCGGGCGGATCCGCTCGACGCTCCAGGCGTGGAAGAACTCGTGGCTGGCGGTGTCGAGCTGGTCGAAGTCGGCGCGGAAAAGCGAACGGGCGTCGGTGATGTAGGTGGAGTTGCGGTGCTCCATGCCATCGCCGTGCACCTGGGGCATGTAGTCGGCGATAAAGGTGTAGGTCCCATGGTCGAACCGCGGCGCCTCCCCGAAGACCTTGATGTGCTCCGGAACCAGCTTCTTGAGCTTCTCGGCGAACTTGTCCGCGTCGGCCTCCGAGCCTGGATGGTGCAGAGCCAGTCGGAAGGTGTAGTTCCGGCCGCCGTCGGCGACCTGCCACTCCCGAAGCGTGAAGGCGCTCAGCTCAGCGGGGCTGTCCATGAGGTACTGGAGGTTCGGCGCCCAGTAGGCGTTCGCCTCAGGCCGAGCCGGAAGCTGCGTCGCGATCTTCCAACCCGGCGCAGGCCTGAAGCGCACGCCGATCGGCTTGTCGTCATAGCCGCTGGCCCACATGAAAGTGGCCGGCATGTTGAGATGGGCGTGGGTCGTGTCGATCTGCGAATAGGTGCCGTCGCCGCGATCGCCATAGAGGGTGTAGGTGACCTTCACCGTTCCGTCGTGGCCGGCCACCACCCAACTGTAGGGATCGGTCCGAGTGATCCTCAGCGGCCGGCCGGCGCCGTCCGTGGCGCTCACCCGATAGACGTTCTTGGCGAACTCGTGGATCGCGTAGCGGCCGGGAGAGGACCGGGACATCTGCAGCTTCAGCGGACCTTCGGGCGCGTCGCGAAAGGTCGCGCTGATCTGGGCCTCGTGGTGCTGGGCGTTCTCGAATGAGACGTCGTACTGGACCGCGGGCTGGCCCGAGTCCTGGGCGATCGCCTGGCCGCTGACAGCCAAGCCAAGGCCTGTCAGGCCGATAAGCGCAATGTTCATAAGCTCCCCCGTGGCCGCAGATACGGCGCGGCCAAGGGCATCATGACGAGGTTCGGCGCTCCCGCAAGCCGCGACCTCAGCCTTCCCGGCGCTCGTATTTCGGAGTGCGTTTTTCCAGGAAGGCGGCGACCCCTTCGCCGAAGTCGCCGTCGAGGCTGGCCAGGATCTGGTTGCGGTCCTCCATGGCGATGGCCGCTTCCAGTCCCTGGGCGTCGATGGCGTGGTTCAGCGCTTCCTTGGTCAGCCGCAACCCCAGGGGCGTGGCGTGCAGCATGTCGGCGGCGAAGGCCTGGGCCTCGGCCTCCATCGCCTCGGGCTCGACGACCCGGCTGACCAGGCCAAGCTGGTAGGCGCGCTCCGCCTCGATGAAGCGCCCGGTCAGCATGTACTCCGCCGCCACCGACGAGCCGACCATGCGAGGCAGGAAGTAGCTGACCCCGATGTCGCAGGCCGACAGGCCGATGCGGATGAAGGCGGCGTTCATTCGGGTGCGCGGGGTGGCGATCCGCACGTCCGAGGCGAGCGCCAGCGCAAAGCCGCCGCCGCTGGCCGCGCCGTCCACGCAGGCGATGATCGGCTGCGGGCAGCGGCGCATGGCGATGACGATCTCGCTGATCTGCCGCTGGCCGGTGAGGCTCGCGCCCACCGATCGCTCGGCCGAGCCGGTGTTGCGCTCCTTCAGGTCGAGGCCCGCGCAGAACGCGCGGCCTGCGCCCGACAGCACCACCACCCGGACGTCCCGCCGCCAGTAAAGACCGACGAAGAAGTCGCGCAGCTCCTCCACCAGTCTACGGTTCAGCGCGTTCAGGCGCTCGGGCCTGTTCATGGTCGCCCAGATCACATCGCCGTCTTGGCGCAGGTCGAGGTGCTCGTACATGGCAGGCTCCGCTGTGGTCACCTGCCGATCGTGGCGATGCGGCCCCTGCGTCAGGCAAGACCCGCTATTTCGCCTTCAGCTCGTCGGCCTGCTTCAGCACCCGCAGGGCGTTGCCGCCCCAGAACTTGGCCAGGTCCTCCTGGGTGAACCCGGCCGCGATCAGGCGCTCGGTGAGGGCGGGGAAGTCGGTGATGTCCTCGAAGCCCTCGATGCCGCCGCCGCCGTCGAAGTCCCCGGAGATGCCGATATGGTCCTTGCCGGCCACCTTGGCGGCATGAAGGATGTGGGCCACCAGGTCGTCCATGTTGGCCTGCGGCACGGGATACTTCTCGTCGATCGCCCGCCGCGCGGCGCGATAGGCTTCGCGTTTGGCTTCCGGCACCGCGACTGCGTCGCCCCACGTGCGGTTGAGCTCGACCAGGGCCGCCCGCCGCCCGGGGTTGTCGGGCATCTTCTTCATGTAGCCGGTAAAGGCGTTGATCTGGATGACGCCGCCCTTCTGCGCCAGCTTGCGCAGCAGGTCGTCCGGCACGTTGCGCGGATGGTCGTAGATCGCCCTGACGCCCGAGTGGGACAGGATGATCGGCGCCTTCGACAGGTCCAGCATCTGGTCCAGAACCTTGTCGGAGGCATGCGAGGCGTCGAGCAGGATGCCCAGGCGGTTGGCCTCGGCCACGAACTGCTTGCCCTGGGCGCTCAAGCCCCCGTGGATCGGTCCCTTCGGATCGGTGGCGGAATCGGCCAGGGCGTTGTTGGCGAAATGGACCGGGCTCATCATCCGCACGCCCATGTCGTAGAAGGTCTTCATCAGCGTCAGGTCGTTGGCGACCGGCGAGCCGTTCTCCATGCTGATGAAGGCGAAGCGCTTGCCCGACTGGATGATCGCCGCGGCGTCCTCGGCCTTGGTCGCCAGGGTGAACAGGTCGTGGTTCCGGGCAATCATCTCGTGGATCACCATGGTCCGCACCAGGGCGTGGTCGCGCGCCGCGTCGTTGCCCTCCTTGGTGTTGGGGCCTTGGGGGGTGAAGACCGCAAAGAAGCCGCCGTCGACGCCGCCCTCGACCATTCGCGGATAGTCCACTTGGCTGCCGTCGATCACATCGTGGCGCTGGCGGATGTCGAACCCGCCCACCGCCATGTTGGCGGGGGTGTCGAAGTGGGTGTCGAGGACGATCAGGTTCTCGTGGAGGATCTTCGTCTGCGGCTTGACCGCCGTGGACTGGGCCAGGGCGGGCGCGGCCGCTCCCGCCAGAAGGATCGCGAGCGGAACACCGAACTTGAACACTGACGCCTCTCCCCGAATGACAGGGCCTGAACCTTCAGTGTTTGCGTCCCGCGCGCAAGGCTCAGTTGCGGTCGATCCGCGCCGCGAAGCACCCCCGGCCCGGATTGTGGGCATGCAGGTAGGCGACCTGTGGATCAGCCAGCATCCGTTCGATGGCCGAGCTCTGCGCCCGGCGCCAGTTCGGCGGCGGTCATCATTCCCCGATCGTCATAGGCGCGCAGGGCGATCAGGGCGCGCGCCGTCAGGCAGCCGGGAAGCTCGTCCACCGCCACCCGCGTCTCTGCCGCCGCCTCGCTCACGAAGATAGCGTGGCGGGCGCGATAGGGGCTGTCGACATCCAGGTGCTGGTAGTTGAGCAGGATGAGCGTCTGTCCGGGCTGGGCGTCTTCCAGCGTGACGCGGCAGGGATAGCCGACCGGAGCATCGGCCACGTATCGGGCCATGCCGCGCGCGGCGAGTTCGGCGTCGGGCAGCCCGAACAGCGGGCGAAATTCATCGACCGGCAGGCCGGTGATCCTGAAGGACATGGTCGTTCTCCGATGTCTTTAGAGGGCGTCGTGGAAAATGACGCCGAGGGTGTGGCGCGATCCGGACCGCACCTGGCTGACCCCATGGCGCATGGTCACGCGATAGGAGCCGCGGGTCCCGCGGACCGGCCGCTGGTTCACGGCGAACACCAGCCCGTCGCCCTGGCGCAGGGGCGCGACCTCGGCTCGCGACTGCATCCGCGGCCGCTGCTCGGTCAGCACAAACTCTCCGCCGGTGAAGTCGCGGCCGGGTTCCGACAGCAGGACCGCGACCTGCAACGGAAACACCTGCTCGCCATAGAGGTCCTGGTGCAGGCAGTTGTAGTCGCCCACGCCGTACTGCAGCAGCAGCGGCGTTGGCCGCACCTGTCCCGCTGCGTGGCAGCTTTGCAGGAACGTCTCGTGGTCCGACGGATAGCGCGTCGCCAGCCCCATCTCGGCGTTCCAGCGGTTTGCGGTCTTGACCAGGCGCGGATAGAGCCCGGCCCGCAACTCGACGACGGGCGAGGGCAGGGGGTAGGCGAAATACTTGTACTCGCCCCGCCCAAAGCCGTGGCGGCTCATGACCACCCGGCTGCGAAAGCCTTCGTCCTGGCCATAGCGGCTGGCCAGCCCAGCGCAGGTGTCGGCGTCCAGCAGGCCAGGCAGCAGGGCCGAGCCGTGCTGCTCCAGCGCCGCCAGGATCGTGACCCAATCGAGGCTCGCGATCCGCCTTGCAGGATCGGTCGGCAGCGGCCCGCTCATGCCGCCGCCTCCCGGTCGAGCAGGGCGCGCTTGCGTTCCACGCCCCAGCGATAGCCCGACAAGGCTCCGTCGTTGCGCACCACCCGGTGGCAGGGGATCGCAACGGCCAGGGCGTTGGCTGCGCAGGCCTGGGCCACGGCCCGAACCGCGCTCGGCTTGCCGATCCTGCCCGCAACCTCGGCATAACTTGCCGTCTCTCCCACGGGGATCTCCTGCAGGGCCTGCCAGACCCGCTGCTGAAAGGCCGTGCCGCGCACGTCCAGCGGCAGGTCGTGACCTAGGCGCGGCTGCTCCACCAGACCGACCACCCGCGCGACCAGATCCTCGAACGCCTCGTCACCTCCGACCAGCTCGGCTCGGTCGAACCGGTCCTGCAGGTCGTGAACCAAAGCTTCCGGGTCGTCGCCGAGCAGGATCGCGCAGACGCCTTTGTCGGTCGCCGCCACCAGGATCGCGCCCAGCGAGCACTCTCCCACCGCAAAACGGATCACCGCCTGCTCGCCGCCGGCGCGGAAGCGGCTGGGCGTCATGCCCAGGGCCTTGCCGGAGGTCTCGTAAAACCGGCCGCCGGAGTTGAAGCCCGCGTCATAGATGGCCTCGGTCACCGAGCGGCTCTGGGGCAGGGCGCGCCGCACCCGCTCGTCCCGCTGCGCGCGGGCATAACCGTTGGGCGTGCGGCCGGTGACGGCCTTGAACACCCGGTGGAAGTGGAAGGGGCTCATGCCCGCCGCCAGCGCCAGATCGTCCAGGGTCGGGATTTCCTCGGCCTCGTCGATCGCCCGGCAGGCCTGCGCCACCGCGGCCGCGTTTCGTTCGGCCAGCGAGGTTTCGTTCGGCTTGCAGCGCTTGCAGGGCCGAAAGCCGGCCGCCTGCGCCGCCTCTATGTTGTCATGGAAGCTGACGTTCTCCCGCAGCGCCGGACGCGCCGCGCAGTTCGGCCGGCAATAGACCCCCGTCGTGCGCACCGAATAGACGAAGGCGCCGTCGGCCTCACGGTCCTTGGCCACCACGGCCGCCCAGCGCTGTGCTTCGGTATCGAACAGGTTCTGCATCTCAATGCTCCATCGTTCGTGATGGCCGATGGAATAGGCCGGGGCCGGGGGCGCCGAACTCCGGCGCTTGCTCTCAAATCCGCATCTGGAGCCGCCGTCGCAAGCGCCGCCGCAGCGCCGCGTCCGAAAACCGCGATTTGCAGGCGGCCGCGACCGGCCCTATATCGGTGGCTTCCCTGAAGGAGGCTCACCGCAATGGATCGCGCAACGGACACCGACCTCGTCCCGAACGCCAACCTGCCTGCGGTTTCCCATGTCTTCCTTCATTACGCTCGACGGCCTCTCCTATCGGACGCCTGAGGGCGACGCTCTCTTCGACAATCTGACGCTCGCCTTCGGCGCCGAACGCACCGGCCTCGTGGGGCGCAACGGCGTGGGCAAGACCACGCTGATGCGCCTGATGCTGGGCGAACTCGCGCCGTCCGCAGGCTCGGTGACCACTCGTGGCCGCATTGGCGTACTGCGCCAGGCGCTGTCTCCGCCGCCGGGGTCCAGCCTCGCCGATCTGCTGGGCGCGTTAGCGGGCCTGGCGCGCCTTGCCCGCATCGAGGCCGGGGAGGGGGACGAGAACGACTTCGCCGAAGCAGACTGGACCTTGCCCGCGCGGCTGGACGAGGCCTTGGCCCAGGTCGGTCTGGCGGGCCTGGAACTCGACCGCCCGGCCGCCTCGCTCAGCGGCGGTCAGGCTACGCGCGCGGCCCTGGCCGGCCTGCTGGCGGCTGAGCCCGACCTGATCCTGCTGGACGAGCCGACCAACAATCTCGACGCCGAGGCCCGCCAGATGATCGCCTCGGCGCTCGCCGCCTGGAAGGGCGGGGCTGTGGTGATCAGCCACGACCGCAGCCTGCTGCGCCAGATGGACCGCATCGTCGAGCTGAGCAGCCTGGGCGCCAAGGTCTACGGCGGCGACTACGACCTCTATGTCGAGCGCAAGGCCCAGGAGGAGTCCGCCGCCGCCCGCGACCTGGACAACGCCGAGCGACGGGTCGCCCAGGCCGCGCGCGAGGCCCAGACGGCGCGTGAGCGGAAGGCCCGCCGTGACGCCGCCGGCAAGCGGTTTGCGGCCAAGGGAACCGAGTCGCGGCTGTTCCTTGGCGGGCAGGCCGAACGTGCGGAGAACTCGGGTGGACGCGAAGGGCGGATCGCTGAGCGGCTTCAGGAAGAGGCGGCCGGCGACTTGGCCCAGGCCCAGGAACGGGTCGAACGCCTGCGCCGGCTGGACGTCGCCCTGCCGCCTTCGCGTTTGGCGGCCGGAAAGACCGTCCTGGCCTTCGAGGAGGTGAGTTTCGGCTATGCCGGCGAGCGGCCGGTGATCCAGCATCTCTCTTTCCGGCTGGTGGGTCCCGAGCGCGTGGCCGTTGTCGGCCCCAACGGCTCGGGAAAGACCACCCTGGTCAAGCTGGCGGCCGGCGAACTGCAACCCACCGCCGGCCAAGTCGCCCTGGGCGCGCGGGCGGCCCTGTTCGACCAGAAGACCGAGATGCTCGGCTCGGGCGAGACTCTGCTGGAAGCCTTCCGCCGCCTCAATCCCGACGCCAGCCGCAACGACGCCCAGGCCGCCCTGGCCCGGTTCCTGTTCCGAAACACGGCGGCGGAGAAGCTGGTGGATTCGCTCAGCGGCGGTGAACGCCTGCGGGCGGCCCTGGCCTGCAGCCTGATGTCCGCAGCGCCGCCGCAGCTGCTGATCCTGGACGAGCCGACCAACCACCTCGACCTCGACTCTGTCGCGGCGGTGGAGGCGGCGCTTCGCGCCTATGACGGCGCGATCCTGGTCGTCAGCCACGATCCCGACTTTCTCGAAGCGATCGGCATCGAGCGGAGGATCGAGCTCTAGCGGCTATTCGGCCGGGGCGTGCGCCGCCGCGCCCGCCGCCCGCAGCGAAAGCTGGGCGACCACGAAGCAGGCGAAGGCGCAGATCCCCATGCTGACGATCATCGGTCCAGGCGTCCCGTCCGCGAAGACGCCCGCTAGCCCCATCACCACCGAGCCGACCACCATCTGCAGCGAGCCCATCAGCGCCGAGGCCGCGCCGGCGATCTCGCCATGGTGGTCCAGCGACAGGACCGCGGTGGTCGGGACCACTACGCCCAGGAAGCTGTAGGCGACCAGTAGGAACGCCGTCATCACGTCCAGGCGCTCGACGCCCAGCAGGACCAGAGTGACCAGAACGGCCATGCTGATCGCAAGTCCGCTGGCGGCGACGCGAACGATCCTGGCCATGCCAAAGCGCCTGGCCAGCCAGCCGTTGAACTGGGCCGCGCCGAAGAAAGACACGGCGTTCAGTCCGAAGAACAGGCTGTAGACCGTGGGCGAGAGCCCATAGTGGTCGATCAGCACGAAGGACGAGCCCGCCAGATAGACGAAGAAGGTCGACATGCCGAAGGCGCCGGCGAAGGTCAGGCCCATGAACACCGGGTCGGCCAGCAGCGTGCGATAGCCCGCCAGCACGCTGGCCCAGGAGGTGTCGGCCCGATGCTCGGCCGGCCGGGTTTCCTTCAGTTGCAGCACGGCCAGCAGCAGGCCGACGATTCCGGCCACGGTCACGGCCCAGAACACCGCCCGCCAACCGCCGACCGCGATCAGGCCGCTGCCGGCCAAAGGGGCCAGGATCGGCGACACGCTGACCACCAGCATCAGCAGCGACATCAGCCGTGCGGCCTCATGGCCGGTGTGCAGGTCGCGGACGATGGCTCGGGGCACGACCATGCCCGCGCACGCGCCGACCGCCTGCAGCACCCGAAAGCCGATCAGGGCCTCCACGCTTGGGGCCAGGGCGCAGCCGACGCTGCCGGCGATGAAGAGCGCCAGCCCCGCATAGATCGGCGGCTTGCGGCCGAACATGTCTGCCATCGGCCCATAGATCAGTTGGCAGACGCCCAGGGTGATGAAGAAGGCGGTCAGGCTCATCTGCACCGCCGCGGCGCTGGCGTTCAACGCGCCGCCGATCGTGGGCAGGGCGGGCAGGTACATGTCGATGGCGAACGGCCCAGCCGCCGTAATCAGGCCAAGAACCAGCGCGAGCCGCGCAAAATTACTCTTCATCGCCCCAAGCCTCTGCTTTCGCTTCGGCCCGGGTGGGCCACAACGCGGCCGCGCGCGGCCGGCCCGTCATTTGGGCTCGGCTTGAAGACGTGCAAGGAGGCAGGGTGCCGACAGCGGTGGAAAACTTTCCATCGCTAGGCGATGGCGACCGTCGCGACAAGTCCTTGGGCAGTCAGGTCGTCGACCACGGCCGAGGCCCCGATCTTGACCGGCAGTTCGCCGCCGTCCTTGGTCATCAAGGTCGCGGTCAACTGTGCGGCGCGGGCGCTCTCCATCACCGATTCCAGCGCTGCGGCGAGGGCCTGTTGTTCTGAGGGCCGTACGAGATCCCACAGCCGGCGCGCCCCCAGTTCCTCTTCCGAGAAGCCGACCAGTTGCGAGAACGGCTTGCCGACGTCGGTCAGCAGTCCGCGGATGTTCATTCGCAGCACCATGACCTGCGACAGCGCGCCCAGCGCCTCCTCCAGCGCCTTGGCGTCGTGGGCCTGAACGCGCAGGTCCTGCTCGGCGGTCCGGTTCTGGACGAGGACCGCGACCCCGCCCGGGTGAGGGAAGGCGTGCACCGCATAGCGGCGGCGGCCCAGGCCATCGCCGGCCACCTCGAAGTCCTGCGCCTCTCCGCTGGCCAGCACCTGTTTCAGCCGCTCGCCCAGAACGACCTGGGTGAAGGGCGGGAAGAGGTCTTCCCAGGATCGACCGATCATCTGCGCCGCGCTCAACCCGGTCAGCGCCTTGAAGGCGTGGTTCACGGCTGTGATCCGCAGTCTTTCGTCCAAGGCCATAAAGGCCTCGGCCATGTGGTCGAGGATCGCCGCGCGGCTGGCCTCGAACGCCCCGTCGCTGCTCTCAGCCGGCGCGACAGTGCTCCAACTCGAATAGACGTCGGCCGACACCAGGACGACGCGAGGTCGTCCGTGATGGGTGACCACGACCGGTCCGCTCAAGGCGCGATCCTGCCACTGGCCGAAGTTTCTGCTGATATCTCCGGCCGTGACGACCGTTGGCTCTCCGAAGCCGTTGTTCATCGCTTTCCGAGTCGGGATTGATTACGCAAAATACGTAATCTTCCCAAAGACTCGCCCCCAAAAGCTCAACTATGGCTAACGCCATGGTTGAGCCTGTTTTTGGTCCAGCGCAAGCCTCAGTGGGTGCGACACAATAGACTTCGTGTTCAGAAAAACTGTGGGAAATGCGCAGATTGCGCGATTACTCTACGAGAGGGTCCTAAGTCCCCGGCGTCTCACTATCTAGGCGAGAGGGATACTCTGCATCTCATTTGCAACTACCGGTCGCGGGCGATTTTTTCTCCATATAGGCGAGTGGCTTGGGCGCCCCGGTGCGTATCCGGAGCGCCCGCCGCCCATCAGTGAGTCGCCTTGCGGATGACGCGGAACACGCCGTTCGCCCGCGCGCAGGGCTCGCCGTCCGCGGTGACGAAGGCCTGGGCGAAAGCCAGGGTGTTCCCCGGCTTCACGAAGACCGTGTCGAACTCCAGCCACTGGCCGACCTGCGCAGACCCCAGGAAGTCTAGGGCTAGGTTCACGGTGACGAGGCTGGTTTCATCGCCCAGCCGCCGTGCGCAGGATAGACCCATCGCATTGTCCGCCAGGGCGCTGATCAGCCCGCCATGGACGAAGCCGCGGCTGTTGGTGTGGGCCGCCTCGGCGACCAGTCCGAGGACCACCACGTCCGAGGTTTTGCGGCTGTAGATCGGCTCCCATGGATCGGTCACCGGGCTCTGGCGGAAGTGCCGTTCGAACCCGGGTGGGACCGGGATGGTTTCCTGCATCATGCCTCTCCTCACGCCGCCGCGGCGAGCTTGGCCAGGCTCGCCAATGTGCCGGCGCAGGCGTGGGCCGCCTCGGCGCCCTTCACCAGGAAGTGCTCGCGGAAGAAGGTCTGGTGGATGTCGTGCTCATGGAAATGATGGGGCGTCAGCACCACCGAAAAGACCGGCACCTCGGTGCTGAGCTGCACCTGCATCAGGCCGGAGATCACCGTCGAGGCCACGAAGTCGTGGCGATAGACGCCGCCGTCCACCACGAAGCCCGCGGCCACGATGGCCGCATAGCGCCCGGTCTTCGCCAGGGTCTGGGCGTGCAGCGGGATTTCGAAGGCGCCCGGCACCTGGAAGCGGTCGATGGTGTTTTCGGAGAAGCCGAGGCCGGCGATCTCCTTGATGAAGCCCTGATAGGCGTTGTCGACGATCTCGCTGTGCCAGGCGGACTGCACGAATGCGATCCGGGCCAGGCGATAGGCGCCGTTGGCGGTGGGGACTTCGAAGTGGGTGACAAGTTGGGTCATGGTCAGATCCCTGAGTTGGGCCAAAAACCACGACTCAGGGAGACGCTAAGCTCGGCCAGCGGCCCTCGGACGCCGAAAGGCGCACAAGGACTGGCCGTCGCCAGCGGTTCTCATAACCGGACTCTAACCGTCGGCCCCGGGATCTCACCGGAATCTGCTGTCCCCGACGAACCTATCGGCCATCGGGCGCCCGCGGGCTTGTGCGACCCTTTCGGGCGCCATCACCGCCGGTGGGGACTTTCACCCCGC
>JAEXKM010000380.1 GCA_023445705.1 Pseudomonadota bacterium | reverse complement strand
CCGAGGCCTCGTCCGAAGCGGCCCCCGCCAAGGGGATCACCGACTGGTTCGCCAACCGCCTGCAGGCCAAGGCCGGCGCCCTGATGCCCAGCCCCAACCGCATCGTCCTGCTGCGCGACGCGGACGGGGATGGCGTCGCCGAGACGCGCACCATCTTCGCCCAAGGCCTTCAACGCCCCTTCGGCATGACCCTGACCGGCGGCCAGCTCTATGTGGCCAATGACGACGGCGTCGTCGCCTTCCCCTATGCCGACGGCCAGACCTCGGTGGCGGGAACCGGCCGGAAGGTCTTCGACCTGCCCGGCGGCCCCATCAACCATCACTGGACCAAGAACGTCGTGGCCAGCCCAGACGGCGCGCGCCTCTACGCCACCGTCGGCTCCAATTCCAACGTCGGCGAGAACGGCATCGAGAACGAGACCGGCCGCGCCGCCGTGGTCGAGTTCCCGCTCCCCGCCGGGCCGGCGCGGATCTACGCCTCAGGCCTACGCAATCCCAACGGCCTCGACTTCGAGCCCGTGACCGGTGTGCTTTGGACCGCAGTCAACGAGCGCGACATGCTCGGAAACGATCTCGTTCCCGACTACATGACCGGCCTCAAGGACGGCGCCTTCTATGGTTGGCCCTACAGCTATTTCGGCCAGCACGTGGACGCGCGGGTGAAACCGCAACGCCCCGACCTCGTCGCCAAGGCGATCGCGCCCGACTACGCCCTTGGCGCCCACACCGCCTCGCTGGGCCTGGCCTTCTACAAGGCCAGCGCCTTTCCCGCCCACTATCGCGGCGGAGTCTTCATCGGTCAGCACGGCTCATGGAACCGCCGACCGCCCAGCGGCTATCGCGTGGTCTTCATCCCGTTCGCCAATGGGCGGCCCAGCGGACCACCCGAAGCCTTCCTGACCGGCTTCCTCAACGCCCGGGACGAGGCGCAGGGCCGGCCTGTCGGCGTCGCCGTCGACAAGACCGGCGCCCTCCTCGTCGCCGACGACGTCGGCAAGGCGGTCTGGCGCGTGGCCGCTACCGGAACTTCCAGGTAAGGGGCCTCCCCGATGGGGGAAGATCTGCTTCAGCAGTCGGTCTCAGACCCGGCCGGTCACCGGGATCAGCGCGCCGGTCACCGCCCGCGCGTTCTCGGAGGCCAGGAACAGCATGACCGCCGCCAGGTCCGACGGCGCCACCCAGGCCGAGAAGTCCGCGTCGGGCATGTCCGACCGGTTTGCGGGCGTGTCGATGATCGAGGGCAGCACCGCGTTGACGGTCACCCCGTCGGCTTTCAGCTCTTCGGCCAGCGCCTCGGTCAGCTTGTGCACGCCAGCCTTCGACGCCGCATAGGCTCCCATGCCCATCGAGGCCTTCACGGCCCCGTTCGCGCCCACATTGACGATCCGGCCGGCAGCGCTGCGCCTCAGGTGCGCGATCGCGGACCGGCTGGCGTTGGTCGCCGTCAGCACGTTCATCTTGAAGAGTTCGGGCCAGGTCTCCCAGGAACCCTGCTCCAGGGTTTCCCAGCGAAAGCCGCCGGCCACGTTGATCAAGGCGTCCAGGCCGCCGAAGCGGTCGGCGACGGCGTCGATGGCCGCGCCAGCCGCCACGGCGTCGGTCAGGTCGACCCCGCCCTGGAAGAAGGTTTTGTCGCCCAGCTCATAGGCGACCTCGGCGTGCGGGGCGTAGTCGATCAGTGCGACCTGCGCCCCGCCCGCGGCGGCGGCCCTCGCCACCGCCGATCCCAGAATTCCGGCCGCACCTGTGATAGCGACGATGCGTCCGGCCATGGGATTCCTTTACTCAGAGGCGTTCGACGATGGTGACGTTGGCCATACCACCGCCTTCGCACATCGTCTGCAGACCATAGCGGCCGCCGCGCTGTTCGAGGGCGTTCAGCAGGGTCGCCATCAGCTTGGTGCCCGAGGCGCCGAGCGGGTGGCCAAGGGCGATGGCGCCGCCATTGACATTGATCTTCGACGGATCGACGCCCAGCGACTTGATGTAGGCCACCGGCACCGAACCGAACGCCTCGTTCACTTCGAACAGGTCGATGTCGTCCACGCTCATGCCCGCCTTCTTCAGCGCGCGCTCCGTGGCAGGAAGCGGCGCTTCCAGCATGATCACCGGGTCGTGGCCCAGCAGCGACAGGTGGTGGATGCGGGCCAGCGGCTTCACGCCCAGTTCCTTCAGAGCTTTCTCTGAAACCACCATCACCGCCGAGGCGCCGTCACAGATCTGGCTGGACGAAGCCGCCGTCAGCCGGCCGCCTTCCTGCAGCAGCTTGACGCCCTTGATGCCTTCCAGGCTGGCGTCGAAGCGGATGCCCTCGTCGACATTGTGGATGGTCTTGTTGCCCTCGGCGTCGACCACCTCGACCCCGACGATCTCGTTCTTGAAGTGGCCAGCCTGGGTCGCGGCGATCGCCCGCTGGTGCGACTGGAAGCTGTACTCGTCGATCTCGTCCTTGGTCAGGCCGTACTTGGCGGCGACCATTTCGGCGCCGGCGAATTGGCTGAACTGGATGTTCGGATACCGCTCCTGCATCCGGGGGCTCATATAGTGGCCGAACCCGTTCTTGGCCGGCAGGGCCGCCGACAGGCCCATCGGCACGCGGGTCATGCTTTCCACGCCTGCGGCGATAACCACGTCCATGGTGCCGCTCATCACCGCCTGGGCGGCGAACTGCAGGGCCTGTTGCGAGGAACCGCACTGACGGTCGACGCTGGTGCCGGGCACGCTTTCCGGAAGCTTGGAGGCCAGCACGGCGTTGCGCGCGACGTTGATGGCCTGCTCGCCCACCTGGCCGACGCAGCCCATGACCACGTCTTCGACCAGGGCCGGATCGGCGCCCGTGCGCTCCATGATGTCGTTGAGCACGACCGCGCCCAGGTCGACCGGATGCCAGTCCTTCAGCTTGCCGCCCTTGCGCCCGCCGGCGGTGCGCGTCGCTGCGACGATATAGGCTTCGCCCATGGTTTCGCTCCCGATAAATGCGCGTCCGTCGCGCTTCGGAGACTCATTTAGGGACGCGACGCGGCGTAAGCCAACGGGGGCTTTGAAGCCCTGCGACGCACCCGCCTCGCCTGGGTGTCATCCCGGTTTCGGCCGCAGGCCGAAGACCGGGACCCATGCGCGCCGATCAAGCAAGATGCGGCCACGGCCATCGCTCAAAAATCCTGTCGCCAGCGTGTATGGGTCCCGGACAGCCGCTTCGCGACTTCCGGGATGACATCTAAGCGCTGGCGCCTACGAAAACGTCGCCGCCAGGATCTTCTCCAGCCACTCGGCGTCGATGGCGTCGAACGCCGCCAGCTCCGTGGAATCCACGTCCAGCACGGCGATCAACTCGCCGCCGGCCCCGAACACCGGGACCACGATCTCACTCGCCGAACGGCTGTCGCAGGCGATGTGCCCGGGGAAGGCGTGAACATCGGCCACAACCTGGGTCTTCCCGCTCGCCGCCGCCGTGCCGCAGACGCCGCGCCCGAACGCGATGCGCAGGCAGCCGAGCGTGCCCTGGTACGGCCCAACCACCAGCTCGTCTTTCTTGGCGGGGTCGACCACGTAGAAGCCGGTCCAGAAGAAGCTCTCGAAGCTTGCCGCCAGCATGGAGGCGACCGTCGCCATCCGCGCGGTCAGGTTCGGTTCGCCGTCGAGGACGGACGCGATCTCCTCGGCGAGCACGTAATAGCGCTCGGCCTTGGCGGCGGGCAGGGTCAGTTCGTTGAAGGCTTCGGCCATGGGCGGCTATATACGGTCGCTCAGGTCCCGCCGCCAGCGGGCCCTTCTGACGGAGCATCCCATGACCAGCGGCATTGGCGGATCGACGGCTCAGGCTGAGCTTGCGGACCTAAAGCCCTGGCCCAACCCGGCTCCAGCGATCAGCGTCCAGGAGCGCAAGGCGCGCCTCGCCCGCGCCCGCGACCTCATGCGCGAAATCGGCGCAGAGGCCCTTATCATCGGCACCGGCGCCAGCCTGCGCTACTTCGCCGGCGTTCCCTGGGGCGCCACCGAACGCCTCGTCGCCATGGTGCTTCGGCTGGACGGCGAGCCGTCCCTGGTCTGCCCGCGCTTCGAGCTGGGCTCGCTTGAGGCCTCCCTCGGCGTGGACGCCGAAATGCTGCTCTGGGAAGAGCACGAGAGTCCCTATGCCCTGGTCGCGCAGGCGGTGGGCGAGGCTGCGTCCCTCGCCATCGATCCCGCCCTGCCCTTCTTCGCCTACAACGGCATCGCCAAGGCCGCACCCTCGCTGCGACTGCTCGACGGCGCCCCGGTGGTCGACGGCTGCCGCATGATCAAGTCGCCAGCTGAACTCGCCCTCATGAGCCAGGCCAAGGCCATGACGCTGGAGGTCCATCGCCGCGCCGCCCGTATCCTCCGCCCAGGCGTCACCACCGGCGAGGTTCGCCGCTTCATTGACCAGGCCCACCGGGCGCTGGGCGCCGACAACGGCTCTTCCTTCTGCGCGGTGCAGTTCGGCCTCGCCAGCGCCTATCCGCACGGTCTTCCCGGTGAGCAGGCGCTGGAAGAGGGCCAGATCGTCCTGATCGACACCGGCTGCCAGGTCCAGGGCTACAACTCCGACATCACCCGCACCTATGTCTTCGGCGAGGCCTCGCCTGAGCAGCGCCGCATCTGGGACATCGAGAAGCGCGCCCAGGCCGCCGCCTTCGCGGCCGTGAAGCCGGGCGTCCCCTGCGAAGAGATCGACGCCGTCGCCCGCGCGGTCCTGGCCGAGGCCGGCCTAAGCCCCGACTACGAGCTCCCCGGCCTGCCCCACCGCACCGGACACGGCATCGGCCTTTCGATCCACGAAGCGCCCTACCTGGTCCGCGGCGACCGCACGCCGCTGGCGCCGGGCATGTGTTTCTCCAACGAACCGATGATCGTCATCCCCGACGCGTTCGGCGTTCGCCTGGAGGACCACTTCCACGTCACCCCCGAGGGCGCGGCCTGGTTCACCCAGCCCCAGCCCAGCCTCGAGCGCCCCTTCGGCTGAGAATCTGCGCCCTCCCCTTCATGGGGAGGGACAGACCGCGCAGCGGTCAGGGTGGGGCCGCGGTCTCGGCGAGCCCCCACCCGTCTCGCCGCTGCGCGCCGATCCACCCTCCCCACTAAGGG
>JAEXKM010000351.1 GCA_023445705.1 Pseudomonadota bacterium | reverse complement strand
GATGACTGGGGTCCGTTCCTGGCCGACATGGAAAAGGCGGTCGGCGTGCCGGTGAAGCCGTTCTTCGGCACAAACTACACCGCATTGATCGAGGCGATGCGCTTCAAGCAGACCGACCTGGGCTGGTTTTCCAACCAGTCCGGCCTGGAGGCCGTTCGCCGGGCCGGCGGCGAAGTCTTCGCCCGGACGGTGAACCCCTCCGGCCACGACGGCTACCAGTCGGTGATCGTGGTCAAGAAGGGATCTGGGATCACCCTCGAACGGCTCCTGAAGTGCGACCGCACGCTGAACTTCGGCATGGGCGACGCAAAGTCGACCTCCGGCACGCTCGCGCCGATGACCTTCCTGTTCGCACCGCGGAACATCGATCCCAACACCTGCTTCAAGACCGTGCGCTCGGCCAATCACGAGGCGAACCTGTTTTCGGTGGGGTCGGGACTGCTGGACGCGGCCACCAACAACACCGCGTCCATGGAACGGATGGCCATGCTGAACACCGACATGGCCAAGAAGACCCTGGCCAACATGCAGGTGATCTGGACCTCACCCACCATTCCGGAAGATCCGATGATCCGCCGCAAGGACCTGGACCCGGCTCTGAAGGCCAAGCTCGACGCCTTCTTCTTCTCCTACGGAGTCGGCGAGGGCCCTGAAGCCGAGCGCCAGCGCAAGGTGCTCGAACGCATCCAGACGCGGCCCTTCAAGCGGGCTGACGACAGCCACCTGTTGCCGGTGCGCGAAATGGAGGCCGCCGGGCAACTCATCCAGGCGCGGGGCAAGGGCGACCAGGCCGGCGTGAAAGCGGCCGAGGCGGAACTGGCCAAGATCGCCGAGGCGCGAAAGGCTCATCCCGCCTCCTAGGGAACCCAAAGCCATGCTTCGGCGTCCTCTCCCTATGCTGGAGAGGGAGCACTGATGAATCTGCTGGTCGCCAAGCGCGCGCTGGGGCTCGCCTCGATCGTCGCCGGGGTCGTGGCCGTGGCCGCGCCCGACAAGGTCGCCAAGTTCCTCGGCCTGAAATTCGACCAGCAGGCGATGAGCGCGTTTGGCGCGCGGGAGATCGCGTCAGGCGCAGGGCTGCTGTCGCCGGTGAAGCCCGGCCCCTGGTTCTGGATGCGCGCAGGCGGCGACCTGCTGGACCTCACCGCGCTGGCCCGCGCTATCGGCCGGGACAATCCCCGCAAGCGCGTCGCCTATGCGGCGTTCGCAGCCGTGGCCGCCATAGCTGTGGTGGACATCGCCATCGCCATCCACGCGACGACCAACCGCCGCGAAGAGGAAAAGGCCGCAGCCTAGACCACTTCCTTCAGTATCCGCCGCCGCTCGGCCGACGAGGGAATGCGCATGGCCTCGCGGTACTTGGCGACCGTGCGCCGGGCGATGTCGATGCCGGTTTCCTTGAGGATCTCGACAAGCCGATCGTCGGAATGGACCTGGGCCTGGGTCTGCTCGCTGTCGATCAGCTGCTTGATCTTGTGCCGGACGCTCTCGGCCGAATGGGCCTCGCCGCCCGAGGTCGAGGCGATCGAGGAGGTGAAGAAGAACTTCAGCTCGAACAGACCGCGAGGCGTGGCGACGTACTTGTTGGAGGTCACGCGGCTGACCGTCGATTCGTGCATCCCGATCGCGTCCGCCACGGTCTTCAGGTTTAGCGGGCGCAGGTGCTCCACGCCGAAGGCCAGGAAGCCGTCCTGCTGGCGCACGATTTCACTGGCCACCTTGAGGATGGTCTTGGCCCGCTGGTCCAGGCTCTTCACCAGCCAGTTGGCGCTGGCCATGCAGTCGGCCACGAAGGTCTTTTCCTGGTCGGTGCGCGCGACGCCCGAAACCCGGGCGTGATAACGCTGGTCGACCAGCAGGCGCGGCAGGGTGTCGGTGTTGAGCTCCACATGCCAGAGCCCGCCGGCCCCTTCGCGCACGAAGACATCCGGCGCGACCGGCTGGGTTGGCTCGCCTCCGAACGCGGCGCCGGGCCTGGGCGTCAGGGCCCGGATCTCGGCGATCATCTCGCGCAGGTCGTCGTCGTCGACCCCGCAGACGCGGCGCAGGGCGCCCATGTCGCGGCGGGCCAGCAGATCCAGATTGTCGAGCATGGCGACCATGGCCGGGTCGCAGCGGTTCAGCTCCTTGAGCTGCAGCATCAGGCACTCGCGCACGTCGCGGGCGAAGACGCCGGTGGGCTCGAAGCCCTGCAACACGCAAAGCACGTCCTCGACCGCGGCGAGCTGGCAACCCAGGCGCTCGGCGGTTTCGGCGAGATCGCAGCGCAGATAGCCGCCGTCGTCCACCGCGTCGATCAGCACTGCGGCGATGGCGCCCTTGGCGGCGGGCAGACCGGCCACGGCAAGCTGGTCGTGGAGATGCTCGGCGAGGGTCTTCTCGCGCGTCAGCCGCCCCTCGAAGTCGTCGGTGTCCTCGAAACCGCCGCCCTTGCCCGCACGGGACCAGTCTATGGCGCCGCCGGCATTGGCCGCGCCTTCGGCGTCGCCGGTCGCGTGATCGCCGGGAGCCGCCTGGTCGTGCGCCACGTCCATGTCCGCAGCGGCGGCATGGTCGGAAACCTGATCGGCCGCGAAATCCTCGACCTCGCGAATCGGTTCGTCGCGCTCAGGCTCCGAATCGCGCTCGTCCCGCTGGAGCAGCGGGTTGCGCTCCAGTTCGCCCTCGACATAGGCCTCGAGCTCAAGGTTCGAGAGCTGCAGCAGCTTGATGGCCTGCTGCAGTTGGGGCGTGATGACCAGCCCCTGTCCCTGCCGAATCTCTAGACGCGCGCCGAGCGCCAAGCTCGCCTCCTGGCCTGTTTCTTGCTGGCGAGGTTAGCGCGCGCGTCCCAACTGAATCGTTAACTGCAAGGTGAAGCTTTTGCCTCACGCGGCGACGCTCTCCGCGGACCTGGCGAGCGGCGTCCAGGCGAACTCCGGATAGGCGCCGGCCATCATCCGATCCACATAGGCCACGAGGTTGGCGAACCCCATCGCCCGCCGCCGCAGCGGCGCGTCGAAATAGGGAGTCATCAGCCCGGCCAGCATGCCGAAGGCAGTCGCATCGACCCCGGTCGGCCGCGGTCCCATCATGAACGGCTTACGGCCCAACAGGGCGGCGAGAGCCGACAGGGAGCGCACGCCAAGAGCCAGCACCTCGGCTTCGGAATGACGGCCGATTCCAACGGCGCGAACGCTATCGCCGACCTGCCGCAGCGCTTCGTCGCGCATCGTCCAACCGAAGTGATTCTCGACCATCCGCTCGATCGCCCAGGCCTGGGCCCGCTCGCCGGCGTTCAGGCCCTCGTCGAAGTCGACCCCGTATTTCCGCTCCAGGTGCAGACGGATGAAGTGGCTGTCGGCGATCGCTTCGCCGTCGTCTTCGATCCAGGGAAGCTGGCCCTTGGGCGAGGCCATCGGCGCGGCCGACGACTTCACATAGGCCAGGCCGGTCATCCGAAGCTGGACCTCGGTCTTGGTGACGTAGGGGCTGATCTCAGGAAGTCCGAAGTCTTCTCCAAATCCGTACAGGGTGATCATGGGGCTCTCTCCCGTTTTGAAGAACCCCGTTGGCTTAGGCCTCGCCTGCTGCCACCATGCTGTCAGCATCGCCGGCCGATGCTGCCTCCCATGAAGCGGATCTCCATGCGACGCGCCGACCGTCTGTTTCAGATCATTCAGATCATGCGCCGTGCGCGCGCGCCCATCACCGCCGACCGGATCGCCGAGGAGCTCGAAACCTCCAAGCGCACGATCTATCGGGACATCGCCACCCTGATCGGGCAACGGGTTCCGATCCGCGGCGAGGCCGGCATGGGCTACATCCTCGACCAGGGTTTCGACCTGCCGCCATTAATGCTGACGCCGGACGAGATCGAAGCTGCGGTGCTGGGCGCCCAATGGGTCATGACCCGCGGCGACCCGTCCCTGGCGCGGGCGGCGCAGGACCTGATCGCCAAGATCGGAGCCTCGGTGCCCGAGCGCCTGCGCCCCTTCGTGCTCGAACCGGCAGGGCGGGCCGTTCCGGCCTGGCGGGGCGCCGAGCCCGATGGCCTGGACATGGCGCTGGTCCGCAGCGCCATCCGAACCGGACGCAAGATCGCGCTGAGATACCGCGACGAACAGGACCGGCAGAGCGAACGGGTGATCTGGCCGATCACGGTCGGCTATCACGAGACGGTGCGGCTGCTGGTCGGCTGGTGCGAGCTACGGACCGACTTCCGCAACTTCCGCACCGACCGGGTGATCGCCGCGGACTTCCTGGAAGACCGCTACCCGGAACGCCCTTCGCTGCTGCGCGCCCGCTGGCGGGCCGCGGTCGAGGCCGAGCGCCGCCGTCACCTCGAAGCCATGAAGGAAGCCGAGCAGGCCTAGTCCTGGCCGAACCGCTCGCCCAGATAGACCCGGCGCACATCCGGATTGTCGACGATCTCGTCCGGGGTGCCTTCGAACAGCACCTCGCCCGCGTGGATGATCGAGGCCCGGTCGATGATGTCTAGGGTCTCGCGGACGTTGTGGTCGGTGATCAGGATGCCGATGCCACGGCCCTTCAGATAGGTGATGACCTCGCGGATGTCGGCGATGGCCAGCGGGTCGATGCCCGCAAATGGCTCGTCGAGCAGCATGAACGAGGGTTCGCTGGCCAGGGCGCGGGCGATTTCCACACGCCGCCGCTCGCCGCCGGACAGCGAGATGGCCGGCGCGGCGCGCAGATGCTCGATGCGCAGCTCCTGCAGCAGCTCGGTCACGGTCGTCTTGGCGCGCGCCTGGCTGCGTTCCCGCAGCTCGACCACCGCCATGACGTTCTCCTCCACGGTCATGCCGCGGAAGATCGAGGTTTCCTGCGGCAGGTAGCCCACGCCCATCCGCGCCCTCTGGTACATGGGCTGGCGGGTGATGTTCTCGCCGTCGAGGAAGATCGAACCATAGTCCACCGGGATCAGGCCGGTGATCATGTAGAAGCACGTAGTCTTGCCCGCGCCGTTCGGGCCCAGCAGGCCCGCGACCTCGCCCCGGGCCAGGCGCACCGAGACGCCCTTCACCACCGGGCGTTTGCCGAAGGACTTGCCGATATTGTCGACAACCAATCCTTCGCCCGCCAGACCGGGCAGCGACTCGTCTGCTTCAACCGTCAAGGGAACCCCTATCTCCGGGCCGAGGGCTGGCCGGACTGGTCGCTGGGATAGATCACGGCGCGCGGACGCGCCTTGCCCGCGCCCTTGGAGCCGGACTCCATTTGCGCGTCGCCCGAGGCGACATTGACCACCAGCCGGCTGCCGCGGATCACATTCTGGCCCTGCACGGCGACGACGTCCCCGGTGATGACGATCTTTTCCGAGGTCACGTCATAGGTGGCGTGATCGCCGCGCACCCGCTGCTGCGGGGTCACGTAGAAGACGTTGCCAATCGCTTCCATCCGGTCCAGCGCGCCGCACGACGAGCCCTGGCCGCCGGCCTTGGCCGGCCCCTTCTTGGAAAAGGTCTTCAGGACGTCGGCCCGCAGTCGCGTGCGATCCTGCAGCGCCTCAGCCGATCCGCTCCAGATCGACATGCACTCGTTGTTCACGACCTCCAGGGAGTCCGCGGTGATATCGACCGGCGCGTCAGAACTCTGGGCGATCTGAGCCGCCGCCGGGCCTGCGCCTATGGCCATCGCCAAGGCCGCCAAGGCCGCCAGCTTCGTCATTTCCAGCCCGCTCATTCTCATGAAGCCCATTTGGGACGCCCGGTGCGAAAGGTCGAGTGTAAAGCTCTACTTCGAATCGATGCGTCCGCGCACCCCGCCCTTGAACACAAGACGCTCGCCCTTGTCGTACACGCCATAGGACTTCGCGGTGATTTCGCCAAGCTGAGAGGCGCCGGAGATCTGCCCCTGGCCCTCCAGTTCGCCCGTGGCGGTGTTGAAGATCGAACTCACGGTGTCGAAGGTCACGTCACCGCCGCTCATTTTGACGCCACCGTCCAGGTTCAGCATCTGGCGATCCTCGTTGTAGACGCCGGACTTGGCGGTGACCCGTGTCGGATTGACGCCCTCGGCGTCGAGGATCAGGGCCGGACGGTCCAGCAGCACGCGCTGATAGTCGTTTTCGTCGCGAACCGCCGCGGCGGCCGTCAGCACGAAGGCCCGCCCCTTGTTGTCCTTGCCCACGAAGCGCGGATTGACCAGCTCGATCGGCGCGTCGGCCTGCTGCCCCGACGAATCCCGCCCCAGCAGGGTCGTGCGCAGCACGAAGCCCAGCATCGACAGCAGGATCAGGCCGATCAGCGCCGGCAGGATCACCCTCAGACGACGGACGAGCCGCGAACGCCGCCGCCAGCGCTGGAAATCGCCACGGGCGTCGGTGCGCGCTGGAGCGGCGGCCAGGCTCATGGCCGCCTCAGGAATGGGCGAAGATGTCGACCTCTTCCCATCCCCTCACATCGAGAAGGGCGCGGTGGGGGAGGAAGTCGAAACAGGCGCGCGCCAGGCCATCGCGGCCCTCTCGGACCAGCATGGCGTCCAGCTTGGCGCGCAGGGCGTGCAGATGCAGCACGTCGGACGCAGCATAGGCGAGTTGGTCCTCGCTGAGCTTCTCGGCCCCCCAGTCGGAGCTCTGCTGCGCTTTGGACATGTCGACCCCGAGCAACTCGCGGCTGACGTCCTTCAATCCATGCCGGTCGGTATAGGTCCGGGCCAGCTTGGAGGCGATCTTGGTGCAGTAGACCGGCGTGGTCATGACCCCAAGATGCAATTGGAACATGGCGATATCGAAGCGGCCGAAGTGGAAGATCTTCAGGATCTTCGGATCGGTCAGCACGCGCTTCAGGTTCGGCGCGTCGTAGTCGGGCCGCTTGAGCTGGACGATATGGGCGTCGCCCTTGCCGTCGGACAGCTGCACCACGCAAAGCGGGTCGCGCCCGAGGCCCAGGCCCATGGTTTCCGAATCGACCGCAACGGCCTCGGCGTCGGCGAACACGCCGTCCGGAAGATCACCGATGTGCAGAAAGTTGGCCAAGGGCCTCACGCTCCGAACTCTAACTTGCCCTCTCTATAGCTTGAGAAGCTTGAGAGGGCGATGGTGCCCAGGAGAGGACTCGAACCTCCACGACCTTTCGGCCACTGGCACCTGAAGCCAGCGCGTCTACCAATTCCGCCACCTGGGCCCGATCCATCGGATCGCGCGAGGCGGGTCTCTTAGGGCGCCGCCTTAGCCGGGTCAACGCCCTCGTGAGCATTATGTGACGAAGATTGCGGCGACGGCCCGCTTCGTCTATCCGAAGCGCCTTCGAACCCACTTTGTTTTCTTATACGCGGACGCACGGCATGCAGGATCTGGTCACGGTCTTCGGCGGATCGGGCTTTATCGGAACCCAGATCGTCAGGGCGCTCGCCCGACAAGGCCTGCGGATTCGCGTCGCGGTGCGCCAGCCGCACCTGGCCCACACCATGCGCCTGATGGGCGACGTCGGGCAGATCGAGGTCGTTCAGGCCAACGTCCGCAACGAAGCTTCGGTGCGCCGCGCCCTGGAAGGGGCCCAAGCGTGCGTCAACGCGGTCGGCATCCTGTTCGAGGCCGGAGCCCAGAAGTTCAAGGCCCTGCATGTCGAAGGCGCGGCCAACGTCGCCCAGACGGCGAAAGCCCTAGGGGTCGAGCGGCTGGTCCACATCTCCGCGATCGGCGCCGACGCCAACGCCTCCTCCGATTACGCCCGCACCAAGGCCCAGGGCGAGGCGGCCATTCGCGCGGCCTTCCCCGAAGCGGTGATCATTCGTCCGTCGGTGGTGTTCGGACAGGGCGACGGCCTGTTCGAGAAGTTCGCGGAAATGGCCGTGGTCAGCCCAGTGCTGCCGGTGATCGGCGGCGACACCCGCTTCCAGCCGGTCTTCGTCAGCGACGTCGCCCGTGCGGTCGCCACCGCCGTCCTCGATCCGGAAACGGCCGGCAAGACCTATGAGCTCGGCGGCTCGGGCGTCTTCACCATGCGCGAAATTCTGGAACTGGTGCTGGCCGAGACCGAACGCCGCCGGGGGCTGATCCCGCTGCCGTTCGGCGTCGCCCGGATCATCGGCGCCCTCTGCCAACCGCTGGCCCTGCTGACCATCGCCCCGCCGATCACCGCCGACCAGGTCGAGCTGCTGAAGCAGGACAATGTCGCGAACCCGGCGCTGCCGGGCCTGGCCGATCTCGGCGTGACCACCCCGGTCACGGTAGAGGCGGTCCTGCCGACCTATCTCTACCGCTTCCGGAAGGGCGGCCAGTTCGCCGATCAGGCGATCACCGCCGCCTGATCGTTCCGATCAATGGAAATAGAGGACGCCCAGGCCGACCAGGCCTGCGGCGATCCGCCACCAGCCGTAGGGCGCCAGGCCGAAGCGGTTGATGAAGTCGAGCATCGTCCGCACGACGATCAAGCCCGAGATGAAGCTGACCACGAAACCCACGGCGATCACGCCGAGGTTGTCGCCGGTCAGCACGTCCTTGTTTTCCCAGAAGTCCAGGACGAAGGCCCCGACCATAGTCGGAATGGCCATGAAGAACGAGAACTCGGCCGCGGCGCGACGGTCGACGCCGATCAGGACGCCGCC
>JAEXKM010000350.1 GCA_023445705.1 Pseudomonadota bacterium | reverse complement strand
TGCAGGACCTCTGCGGCATCGAGCGTGGCTACATGACCACGATCCACTCCTACACCGGTGACCAGCCGACCCTGGACACCATGCACAAGGACCTCTACCGCGCCCGCGCCGCGGCGATGTCGATGATCCCGACCTCGACCGGCGCCGCCAAGGCGGTGGGCCTGGTGCTGCCGGAACTAGCTGGCAAGCTCGACGGCTCCTCGATCCGCGTCCCGACCCCGAACGTGTCGGTCGTCGACCTGAAGTTCGTCCCGGGCCGCTCGGTCACCAAGGACGAGATCAACGAGGCCCTGAAGGCCGCCGCGGCCGCCGGCCCGCTGAAGGGCGTGCTGGCCGTGACCAACGAACCGCTGGTCTCCATCGACTTCAACCACATCGCCGCGTCCTCGACCGTGGCCCTGCCCCAGACCCAGGTGATCGAAGGCCAACTGGCCCGCGTGCTCTCCTGGTACGACAACGAATGGGGCTTCTCGACCCGCATGAGCGACACCGCCATCGCGCTGGCGAAGCTGATCTAAGCCTCAAGGACGGGCGCCATGCGAATGGCGCCCGTTTTCGCTGTTCGGTTCCACCACGGCCTCGGCGCCCGCCGAGGTTAGCGGAGACATGTGATGTCCTTCAGGACCCTCGACACGGCCGACCTCGCAGGCAAGCGCGCACTGGTTCGCGTCGATTTCAACGTGCCCATGGCTGACGGCAAGGTGAGCGACGACACTCGCCTGAAGGCCGCCCTGCCGACCATCGAGAAGCTGCGCGCGGGCGGCGCCAAGGTGATCCTGCTGGCGCACTTCGACCGGCCCAAGGGCAAGGTCGTGCCCGAGATGAGCCTGCAGCCGGTCGTCGCGCCTCTGGCCGCCCTGGTCGGCGCACCGGTGGCCTTCGCCCCCGACAGCGTCGGCAACGCCGCCAAGACGGCGATCGACAGCCTGAAGAACGGCGACGTGATCCTGCTGGAGAACGTCCGCTTCCACGCTGGCGAGGAAAAGAACGATCCCGACTTCGCCAAGGCCCTGGCCGCCAACGGCGACATCTACGTCAATGACGCCTTCTCGGCCGCGCACCGCGCCCACGCCTCGACCGAGGGTCTGGCCCGCCTGCTGCCGGCCTATGCGGGCGAGCAGATGCGCCGCGAGCTCGACGCGCTCGACGCGGCCCTGGGCAACCCCGTCCGCCCAGTGATGGGCATCGTCGGCGGCGCCAAGGTCTCGACCAAGCTCGACCTGCTGAACAACCTGGTCGGCAAGCTGCAGTACCTGGCGATTGGCGGCGGCATGGCCAACACCTTCCGCTTCGCCCAGGGCTACGAGATCGGCGGCTCGCTCTGCGAAAAGGACATGGCCGACACCGCCCGCGAAATCCTCGCCAAGGCTGAAACGGCCGGCTGCAAGATCCTGCTGCCGCAGGACGTGGTGGTGGCCACCGAACTGAAGCCCGGCGTCGCCACCCGTACGCTCGACCTGACGGGATCGAAAAAGCTCGGCCCGGAAGACAAGATCTTCGACGTCGGCCCGAACAGCCTGCGCGAACTGCTGGCGGCGATGGACGACTCCAAGACCCTGATCTGGAACGGCCCGCTCGGCGTCTTCGAGGTGCCGCCGTTCGATAAGGCGACCGTTTCGGCGGCAAAACATGCGGCCGAACGCGCCAAGGCGGGCAAGCTGGTGGCCGTTGCGGGCGGCGGTGATACAGTCGCGGCTCTCAACGCAGCGGCCTGCGCCGACGATTTCACGTTCGTCTCCACGGCGGGCGGCGCGTTTCTTGAATGGATGGAAGGCAAGGAGCTGCCCGGCGTGGCGGCTCTGGCCGGTAAATAAGAACACGGAGGGCAGGGCATGGCCCGGGTTACTTTGCGACAGCTTTTGGATCACGCAGCCGAGCAGGGCTACGGAGTTCCGGCGTTCAACATCAACAACATGGAACAGGCCCTGGCGATCATGGAGGCCGCTGAGGCCACCGACTCGCCGGTCATCATGCAGGCTTCGCGCGGCGCCCGTTCCTACGCCAACGACATCGTCCTGAAGCACCTGATCGACGCGATGGCGGAAATGTATCCGCACATCCCGATCTGCATGCACCAGGACCACGGCAACAACGAAGCCACCTGCGCCACCGCGATCCAGTACGGATTCACCTCGGTGATGATGGACGGCTCGCTGGAAGCCGACGGCAAGACGCCGGCCGACTACGACTACAACGTCAAGGTCACCCGCAACGTGGTGGACATGGCCCACTGGGTCGGCGCCTCGGTCGAGGGCGAGTTGGGCGTGCTGGGTTCGCTGGAAACCGGCATGGGCGACAAGGAGGATGGTCACGGCTTCGAAGGCAAGCTCGGCCATGACCAGCTCCTGACCGATCCGGACCAGGCCGTGGAGTTCGTGAAGGCGACCGAAGTCGACGCCCTGGCCATCGCCATGGGCACCAGCCACGGGGCCTACAAGTTCACCCGCAAGCCGGACGGCGACGTCCTGGCGATGAACGTGATCGAAGAGATCCACCGCCGCCTGCCCAACACCCACCTGGTGATGCACGGCTCCTCGTCGGTGCCGCAGGACCTGCAGGACCTGATCAACAAGTACGGCGGCGAGATGCCCCAGACCTGGGGCGTGCCGGTCGAAGAGATCCAGCGCGGCATCAAGCACGGCGTGCGCAAGATCAACATCGACACCGACAACCGCATGGCCATCACCGCGGCCATCCGGAAGGTCATGGTCGAGAAGCCGGGCGAGTTCGACCCGCGCAGCTATCTGAAGCCCGCCAAGGAAGCGATGCGCGCGGTTTGCGTCCAGCGCTTCGAGGAATTCGGCACGGCCGGCCAGGCCCACAAGATCAAGCCGATCCCGATGTCGGAAATGGCCAAGCGCTACGCCAAGGGCGAACTCGCCCCCAAGATCGGCGTCTCCCGCCAGGCGGCGGAGTAGGCGTTTCGGGAACCCTTCGGCCCCCAGCGCCATTGCTGGGGGCATGAAGCGGATTTTGCCAGTGATCGCCGCCCTGGTGATCCTCGCCCTGATCGCCGCATTGCTCGGCTGGGGCTACTATGTCAGCTCATGGCTCGGCGGCGGCTGGGAATGGCTGACCGCCATCCTCCCTTATGTGGTCGTCGCCTTGGTCGCTGTCGGCGGCCTGACCGGCGTGCTGATGTGGCTGGCCTTCTATTCGGCCCGCCACGGCTATGACGACCCCTACGACGTGAACAAGCCAGGCGGCGGGCGCAAGCCGCGCTAATCGTCGATATTGGCCCCACGCATCTCCGGCACGAAGAACAGGCCGATCACCACCGTCACCGCGGCGATCACGATCGGATACCATAGCCCGAAATAGATGTTGCCGGTCGCCGCCACCATGGCGAAGGCCGTGGTCGGCAGGAAGCCTCCGAACCAGCCGTTGCCGATGTGATAGGGCAGCGACATCGAGGTGTAGCGGATCCGGGCCGGGAACATCTCCACCAGGGCCGCGGCGATCGGGCCATAGACCATCGTCACGTACAGCATGAGCAGGAAGAGCAGGCCCACCACCAGCGGCCGGTTCACCTGCGCCGGATCGGCCTTGGGTGGGTAGCCGGCCGCATGCAGCGTCTCGGTGAGAGACTTGGTCCAGGCGCTCTTGCGAGCGTCGAACTCGGCCTTGGGCAGGCCCTCGCCTTTGAAGCTCGCGACCTCCACCGACCCGACCTTGACCACCGCGGTCGAGCCGGCGGGCGCGGGCTGGTTCTCATAGGTGACGCCGGCGTTGGCCAGGGCCGACTTGGCGACGTCGCAGGAGCTGGTGAACGCCGTCTTGCCCACCGGATCGAACTGGAAGGCGCAATCTGCCGGGTCGGCGACCACCACCACCGGCGCGGCCGCCGCCGCGTGCGCCAGGGCCGGATTGGCGGCCGATGTCAGTCCCTTGAAGATCGGGAAGTAGGTCAGGGCCGCCAGCAGGCAGCCGGCCAGGATGATCGGCTTGCGGCCGATCTTGTCGGACAGCCAGCCGAAGACCACGAAGAACGGGGTGCCCAGGATCAACGCCCAGGCGACCAGCGTGTTGGTCAGCGCGCCGTCGACCTTCAGCATCTTCTCGAGGAAGAACAGCGCGTAGAACTGGCCAGTGTACCAGACCACCGCCTGGCCCGCGGTCAGCCCCACCAGGGCCAGCAAGACGACCTTCAGGTTCGACCACTGGCCGAAGGACTCGCTCAGCGGTTTCTTCGAGGTCTTTCCCTCGTCGACCATCTTCTGGAAGACCGGGCTCTCGTTGAGCTTCAGGCGGATCCACAGCGAGACCGCCAGCAGGATCGCCGAGACCAGGAAGGGAATGCGCCAGGCCCAGGCCTTGAACACATCCTCACCGGTGGTGGAGCGGACCACGAGGATCACCACCAGCGAGAGGAAGAGGCCCAGCGTCGCCGTGGTCTGGATCCAGCTCGTATAGAGGCCACGCTTTCCGGGCGGCGCATGCTCGGCCACATAGGTCGCCGCCCCGCCGTACTCGCCGCCGAGGGCCAGGCCCTGGATCAGCCGCATCACCACCAGCAGGATCGGCGCTGCGACGCCGATCTGCGCATAGCCCGGCAGCAGCCCCACCGAAAAGGTCGAGAGCCCCATCAGCAGCATGGTGACCAGGAAGGTGTTCTTGCGCCCCCAGAGGTCGCCCAGGCGGCCGAACACCAGTGCGCCGAACGGACGGACAGCGAAGCCCGCGGCGAAGGCCAGCAGGGCGAAGATATAGCCGGTGGTCTCGTTGACCCCCGAAAAGAAGTGCTGGGTGATGAAGCCGGCCAGCGAGCCGTAGAGGTAGAAGTCGTACCACTCGAAGACGGTGCCCGCAGACGCCGCCCCGATCACCAGCCGATGGCTCTTTTTCTCGACGACGCTGTCGCCGACCACGGTCCCGGCCATTCGGCTCTCCCCCATTTATCGTTGAAGGGAGCCTAGCGGGTTTTGGTCGAGCGGGAAGGTCCGCCCAACAGGTGTCATCCCGGTTTCGGGCGTAGACCGAAGACTGGGACCCATACGTGCTGGGCAATCAGAATGAGGCCCGACAGCGCCAAGCCTCGCCCGATCAGGTGTCCATGGGTCCCGGCCCTCCGCTGCGCTGCGGCCGGGATGACACTTGGTTCAGTGCCCCTCGCCGCCTTCCAGTTCGCCCAGGGCGCTCTGCAGATAGTTCGGCTCGCCCAGCGAGCGGACCAGGCTGAGCTGGGTTTCCAGGAAGTCGATGTGCTCTTCGGTGTCGGTGAGGATCTCGCGCAGGATCTGGCGGCTGACATAGTCCTCCGCCTCTTCGCATTCCTTGATCCCGGCGATCTGGTCGGTGCGACCGGCCAGTTCGACGGCGAGGTCGGCGGCCAGGCATTCGGGCACGGTTTCGCCGATCTTCAACTTATGCAGGTCCTGTAGGTTGGGCAGGCCGTCCAGGAACAGGATGCGCTTGATCAGCTTGTCGGCGTGTTTCATCTCGCCGATGGATTCGTCGTAGGTGATCTTGCCCAGCCGGGCGAAACCCCAGTTCTGGTACATCCGCGCGTGCAGGAAGTACTGGTTGACCGCGGTCAGCTCATTGGTCAGCACGGCGTTCAGCCGCCGGATAATCGCCTTGTCGCCTTGCATATGAGCCTCCTCGAATCCGTGATTGAGGGGCAAAATCTTCTCGCAAGGCCCGCAAGTCAAAGCCTATGTTTGCAAGTAGTTCCGCGTGTCGTTCGCAGGATTTACGCTGCGGAGACTTGGCCTATTCGGCCGCGTAGCGCATCGCCTCGCCGTGCTCGCCGATCATCTTGCGCATATCACAGACGCAGCGCGCACATTGCGCTTTGGAATCACAGGCCCGGAAGACCTCGGCCGGGCGCGTGGCCCCGGACTCGATGGCGGCGCGGACCTCACGTTCACGGATGCCGTTACAGTTGCAGACGTACAAGGCAGGCTCTCTCAGACGACCTTCACCCTGTTAGCACATGCGAACGTCGTTGCAAATCATTTGCAAGTTGCGAAGCGTCAATGCCGCCACCGACAAGCAGAGGTAGTTGAACCTAAGCTTTCCCGCGACGTTGTTTGAAATGGGAATGGGCCGCGCGTAAGCGCCACGGACGCTTGCGCGCCAGATGCTGGGGTGCGGACGCATGGATCTCGAAGCCCTGATGCTGTCGCGGCTGCAGTTCGCGTTCACCATCGCGTTCCACATCATCTTCCCCAGCTTCACGATCGGCCTGGCGAGCTTCCTCGCGGTCCTTGAAGGCCTGTGGCTGACTACCCGGAACGAAGCCTTCAAGACCCTCTATCTGTTCTGGGTGAAGATCTTCGCGATCTCGTTCGGCATGGGCGTCGTGACCGGGGTGGTGATGAGCTACGAGCTCGGCGCCAACTGGAGCGCCTTCTCCGCCATGGCATCGCCGGTGATCGGACCGCTGCTGGCCTTCGAGGTCCTGACCGCCTTCTTCCTGGAGGCGAGCTTCCTGGGGATCATGCTGTTCGGCTGGAAGAAGGTTGGACCCGGCCTGCACTTCATGGCCACCCTGCTGGTGGCCGGCGGCACCATCGTTTCGGCCTTCTGGATCATCTCCGCCAATAGCTGGATGCAATATCCCACCGGCTTCGAGCGCACCCCCGAAGGCGGGCTGGTCGCGGTGAGCTGGCTGCAGGTGATCTTCTCGCCCACCTTCCCGGCGCGGCTCGCTCACATGCTGCTGGCCGCCTACCTGACCACCGCGCTGGTGGTGGGCGCGGCCTCGGCCTGGCGCCTGCTGCGCCGGCCCGAAGAAGCGGAATCGCGGATCAGCCTGCGCATGGCGGTCGGCATGTTCGCCATCGTCGCGCCGCTGCAGCTCTTCGTCGGCGACATGTCGGGCAAGGACGTGCTGCGCTATCAGCCGGCCAAGCTGGCGGCGATCGAGGCCTTCTGGGAGACCAAGGCCGAGCAGGCCTTCCACATCGCCGCCTGGCCCGACCGCGCCGCCGAGAAAAACCAGTGGGAGATCTCGGTCCCGAAGCTGGGAAGCTGGATCACCGCCGGCTCCGTCGACGCCGAGGTGAAGGGCCTGCACAGCTTCAACCCTGAAGACCGCCCGCCAGTCGCCATTGTCTTCTGGGCGTTCCGGATCATGGTCGGACTGGGCGTTTTGATGATCGCGCTGGGGGCCTGGGGCGCATGGCTCTGCTGGCGCGGGGCGCCGGAAAAGACGCCGATCTTCCTGCGGGCCTGCGTCGCCATGGGGCCGGCGGGCTTCGTCGCCGTCATATCCGGCTGGGTGGTCGCCGAAGTCGGTCGCCAGCCCTGGGTCATCACCGGCGTCATGCGCACCGCCGATGGGGTTTCGCCAGTCGGCGCGGGCCAGGTCTCGGCCTCGCTGCTCGGCTTCCTGATCGTCTACGCCGTGATCTTCACGGCCGGGCTGATCTACATCCTGCGGCTCATGGCGGAAGGGCCGGTGGCCGGGGCCGACGAAGCCCCGCCCTTGACGCCTCGCGCGCCGGGCTCGGCCCTGGCCGCCGTACCCGATGATCCTGGATCGCACAGCCTGGGAGACGACCGATGAGCCTCGACCTCCCCCTCATCTGGGCGGCGATCATCGCCGTCGCCGTGCTGCTCTATGTCCTGCTCGACGGCTTCGACCTTGGCGTCGGCATCCTGTTCCCCTTCGCCGCCAGCCCTGCCGACCGTGACGTGATGATGGATTCCATCGCTCCGGTCTGGGACGGCAACGAGACCTGGCTTGTGCTGGGGGGCGGGGGCCTCTTCGCCGCCTTCCCGCTGGCCTACGCCGCGATCATGCCGGCCATGTACATTCCGGTGATCCTGATGCTGCTGGCGCTGATCCTGCGCGGCGTAGCCTTCGAGTTTCGCCTGCGCGGACGGCGGCGGGGCAAGGCATTCTGGACGGCCGCCTTCGCCGGCGGCTCGCTCGTCACCGCCATCGCCCAGGGCTTCATCCTCGGCGGCTTCATCCAGGGCATCACCCTGGACGGCGTGAGCTTCGGGGGCCAGCCCTTCGACTGGCTGACGCCCTACACCTTGCTGGTGGCCGCCGGGCTGGTCGCCGGCTACGCCCTGCTCGGCGCCTGCTGGCTGATCCTGAAGAGCAAGGACGAGCTACACGGCGACGCGCGACGCTGGGCCTGGCTCGCGGGCGGCGCGACCGCGGCTCTGCTGGCGGCGGTCAGCATCGCCACGCTGTTCGTCCACCCCGAGGTGGCCGAGCGCTGGGGTTACACCGCCTCCGGCTTCGACATGGGCCGGCTCGCCCCGCACCTGCCGATCCCGATCCTGGGGATCGTCGGCCTGGCGATCCTGATCATCGGCCTGCGCCGCCATTCCCACGCCTGGCCGATCATCGGAGCCTATGTCCTGTTCCTGTCTGGCTACATCGGACTGGCCGCCGGCTTCTTCCCGAACATCGTCCCCTACGACATGACCTATCGCCAGGCGGCGAACGCCGACAACGCCCTGGGCCTCATGCTGGTGGGGGTCGGCATCCTGTTGCCGGTGATCCTCGGCTACACGATCTGGGTCTACTGGCTGTTCCGCGGCAAGGTGACGGCCGACGCGGGATATCACGGCTGATGCGCGACATCGTCGAGGGGCCGCCCGAACCGGACGCCCACCCGCCGCCGCTCTGGAAGCGGCTGGCGTGGTTCATCGCCATCGCCGTGGCCGGGACCTGCGTCACGGCGATCGTAGCCTATGCGATGAAGGCCCTGTTGCCCGAGTATCCGCACGGCTAGAAGGCGCGCATCATGACCGCCGAATGCCGCCTCTATCTGATCACCCCGCCGAAGATCGACGACCTCGCCGAGTTCGGGCGCACCCTCGCGCAGGCGCTGGACGCCGGTGACGTCGCCGCCCTGCAGATCCGCCTGAAGGACATGCCCGACGAGGTTATCGCCGCCGCGGTGGATGCGCTGGCGCCCATCGCCCATGCCCGTGGCGTCGCGGTGATCCTCAACGATCGCCCCGAGCTCGCCGCCCGGCTTGGCTGCGACGGCGTGCATGTGGGCCAGTCCGACATGCCCTATGCCGAGGCCCGCAAGGTCATGGGCCAGGATGCGATGATCGGCGTCACCTGCCACGACAGCCGCCACCTGGCGATGGAAGCGGCCGAGGCCGGGGCGGACTACGTCGCCTTCGGGGCCTTCTTCCCGACCACCACCAAGGACGCGCCGACGCGCGCCGAGCCGGAAATCCTGACCATCTGGCAGGAGACCATGGAGGTTCCCTGCGTCGCCATCGGCGGGATCACCGCCGACAACGCCGAGGGCCTGGCCAAGGCGGGCGCCGACTTCCTGGCCGTCTCGGCGGGGGTTTGGGCCCACCCGCAAGGCCCAGCCGCGGCCGTCGAAGCGCTGAACGCGGCCATCGCGCGTGGGCTGAGCTCCCGGGCCTAGACGCCGCAGGCCATAGCCTCGCCTTGCCTTGAGGCGCTGCGACCACTAGTTTCCCCGCCTCGAATTTCCCGCCTTTCCGGCGCGCGGACGCTTGGCCGCGAGAAACCTGGATCCCCCCGTGTCGACCCACTCCGCTCTCCTGAAAGTCATGTCCGACGCCGCTCGCAAGGCGGCCCGCGGCCTCAACCGCGACTTCGGCGAACTCTCGGAACTCCAGGTCTCGCGCAAGGCGCCGGCCGACTTCGTGAGCGCCGCCGACCTGCGGGCCGAGCAGACCGTGTTCGAAGCCCTGGAAAAGGCCCGCCCCGGCTACAGCTTCCTGGGTGAAGAGCGCGGCCTCATCGAGGGCACCGACAAGACCCACACCTGGATCGTCGATCCCCTGGACGGCACCACCAACTTCCTGCACGCCATCCCGCACTTCGCGATCAACATTGCCCTGCAGCGCGAGGGCGCGATCGTCGCGGCGGTCACCTACAACCCGATCACCAACGAGTTGTTCTGGGCCGAAAAGGGCAAGGGCTGCTTCGTCAACGACAAGCGCTTGCGGGTGGCCGGCCGCAAGCACCTGGACGAGTCGGTGCTGGGCACCGGCATTCCGTTCCTTGGCCACGGCCAGCATGCGCGCTTCCTGAAGGAGCTGCATCAGATCAGCCAGCGGGTCGCCGGCGTGCGCCGCTTCGGCTCTGCGGCTCTGGACCTCGCCTATGTGGCCGCCGGCCGCCTGGACGGCTTCTGGGAACGCGACCTGAAGTCCTGGGACATGGCTGCGGGCCTGCTGATGATCAACGAGGCCGGCGGCAAGGTCACCACGGCCGACGGCGGCGAAGACGTCCTGGATTCCGGCTCGGTCTGCGCGGCGAACCTCGACCTCCATCCGCTGCTGCTCGAAAAGCTGAAGGCCGCCGCCTGACCGGTGGCGCAAGCGTCACAGCAGGGCGATAGTCTGCGCCCATGCACCTGACGCGCCGAACCTTCGCCCTCGCCAGCGCCGCTGCAGCGGCGACGCCCGCCGCCGCCTTCGACGGCCGCAAGCCTATCGTCATCGCCCATCGGGGCGCGAGCGGCCGGCGGCCTGAGCACACGCGGGCGGCCTATCTGCTGGCGATCGAGGAAGGCGCGGACTTCATCGAGCCCGATCTGGTCCTCACCCAGGACGGACACTTGGTCGTGCGCCATGAGAACGAGATCTCGGGCACGACCGACGTCGCCGCGCACGCCGAGTTCGCCGACCGCAAGACCGCCAAGGTCATAGACGGCCAGCGCATCGAAGGCTGGTTCACCGAGGACTTCACGCTCTCGGAGCTGAAGACCCTGCGCGCCCGCGAACGCCTGCCGGCGCTGCGCCCGGCCAGCGCCAAGTTCGACGGCCTCGACGCCATTCCGACTTTCCAGGAAGTGGTCGACCTGGCTCGGCAGCAGAGCGCCTGCTGCGGCCGCCCGATCGGGATCTATCCCGAGATGAAGCACCCGGCCTACTTCGCCAGCATCCACCTGCCCATCGAACGGCGGCTGGCCGAGGCGCTGAAGCGCAACGACCTGGACAGCGTCCACGCCCTGGTCTTCGTGCAGAGCTTCGAACCGGAATCGCTGCGCAACTTCCAGGCCATGTCCCAGGCCAAGCTGGTGCAACTGGTCGGCGCCGACAGGCCCGAGATGGTCACCCCGGCAGGCCTGCGGCGCATCGCGGGCTACGCCTACGCAGTGGGGCCTGACTGGTCGCTGGTCCTGCCGACGACGGAGGGGGCTCTGGGTGCGTCCAGCAGCCTGGTCGCCGACGCCCACGCCCTGGGCCTGCAGGTCCACCCCTGGACCGTGCGCGCCGAGAACCAGTTCCTGCCCCCTGCGCTGCAGCGGGGGAAAGACCCAGCCGCCCACGGCGATGCTCGGGCCGTTTTCAAGGCGCTCTATGCGGCCGGGGTCAACGGCGTGTTCAGCGACTTCCCCGATCTGGCGGTGAAGGCTCGGGGCTGAAGATCGCTAAGCGGCCCCCTCCGCCTCGATGCTCCGCATCGATCCACCTCCCCCAGTGGGGAGGATCTCGTGAGAACAGATGCTCCCCCGCTGGGGGAGCTGTCGGCCGCAGGCTGACTGAGGCGGCCTACGCCGCCGCGTCTCCGAACTGCAGGGCCGCAAGGCGCGCATAGAGGCCGCCCTTGGCCAGCAGTTCGGCATGGGCGCCCTGTTCGATCACCTTGCCGGCGTCCATGACCACGATGCGGTCGGCCTTGAGCACGGTGGCCAGCCGGTGGGCGATGACCAGGGTCGTGTGGCCGACCATGGCGTCCTCCAACGCCTTCTGCACCAGACGCTCGTTCTCGGCGTCGAGCGCGCTGGTGGCCTCGTCCAGCAACAGGATGGGGGTGTCGCGAACCAGCGCCCGGGCGATGGCCAGTCGCTGGCGCTGACCGCCAGAGAGGCTGCGCGCACGATCGCCGAGCGGGGTTTCGAACCCTTGGGGCAGCGCGTCCAGGAAGCCCTCGGCCTGGGCGGCGCGGGCGGCGGCGCGGATCTCTTCGGCCGAGGCGCTCTGGCGGCCGAAGCGGATGTTCTCGGCGGCGGAGCCGGAGAACAGCGGCGCGTCCTGGGAAACCAGGGCCATGCGGGCGCGCACCTCAGCGGGATCGGCGTCGCGCAGATCGACACCATCCAGGCGCACGACGCCGCTTTGCGGATCGTAGAACCTCAGCAGCAGGCGGAAGACCGTGCTCTTGCCCGAGCCGGAGGGCCCGACCAGGGCGACCCGTTCGCCCGGCGCCACCTGCAGCGAGAAGCCGTCCAGGGCCAAAGCGTCTGGCCGCGCCGGATAGGCGAAGCGAACGTCCTCAAAGGCGACCTCGCCCCGCGCCGGGATCGGCAGCGCCTTGGGCTGGGGCGGTGCGGCGATGACCGGCGTCGCGGCGAAGAGCTCGGCGACGCGTTCCATGGCGCCGGCGGCCTTCTGGACGTCGCCCCAGGTCTCGCCCAGCGCGCCCACTGCGCCCGCGGCGAGCACCGCCAGGAATGCGAACTGGAAGAGCGCCCCCCAGCTCATCTCGCCCCGCAGGCCGGCGTGCACGCCCAGCCAGAAGATGAACACCACCCCGCCGAACACGAGGCCGATCACCAGCGCCGTCATGATCGCCCGGGCGGTCATGCGCCGCAGCGAGGTCTTGAACGCCGCCTCGACCACCTCGCCGAACCGGCTCGCGCCCGCGGCCTCGCGGCCGAACGCCTGAACCGTCTCGAGCGCATCGAGGGTCTCGCCCGCATGGCCGACGGCGGCGGCGAACTGATCCTGGGTCGAGGTCGTCAGCTTGCGGACCCGGCGGCCGTAGAGGAACAGCGGCGCCAGGACGAAGGGAAAGAGCGCGACCACCAGCCCGGTCAGCTTGGGGCTGACGACCACCAGCATGATCAGGGCGCCGATCAGGGTCAGCAGGTTGCGCAGGGCGACCGAGATCGAACTGGAAAGCAGGTTCTCGACGATCTGGATGTCGGTGGTCAGTCGCGACAGCACCTCGCCCGTGCGGGTGCGCACAAAGAACGGCTGATCCAGGGTCAGGATATGGCCATAGGCGTTCTTGCGCAGGTCGGCGGTGATGCGCTCGCCCAGCTTGGTGACGAAGAAGTAGCGCAGCGCGCTGGAGGCAGCGAGCGCCAGGGCCACGCCCCCGATCAGCCAGAACCACGGCGCGACTGAACGGTCGGTGACGCCCGGCCCCGTCAGATGGTCCACCAGCGCCCGCACCGCGCCTGAAAGACCCAGCGTGGCGGCCGCAGCGGTCATCAGGAAGAGGCCGGCCCAAGCCGTATCGCCCTTGTGGCGGGCCAGATAAGGAGCCAGCGCGCGGAGCGCTCCGACGTTGCGGCTGCGGTCGCGCCGCTGGGCGGCTTCGCTCAGATCCTGGGCCAGGGCGGCGCCGGCGCTGGGCCTTCCGTCGACGGCGGCCTCGGCGGCCAAATCACTCATAGAAACCAGCGCCCTTGCTCTTACCGCGCCTTTTCCTGTATACGCGCGGCTTCCTTTCGCGCCCGTCTGCTTTCGGGCCGATAACTTTCTGCCGCTCCTTTACGTCGGTTACCCTCGCGATGAAACAAGACACCCACCCGGACTACCATTTCATCACGGTCGTGATGACCGACGGTTCGAGCTATCAGACCCGCTCGACCTACGGCAAGGAAGGGGCGACCCTGAACCTGGACATCGACCCGAAGACGCACCCGGCGTGGACGGGCGGCAACCAGACCCTGCTGGACCGCGGCGGCCGCGTGTCGCGCTTCAACGCCAAGTTCGGCGCGTTCACCCGCAAGTAAGGATCGACGGGCGCGCAAGCCGCGCGCCCTCTCCTGGCAGCAGAAAAGAACGCCGCGTATCCGCGCGGCGTTTTTTGCTGTCCGAAATAGGCGAACGCCCGGGCGCCTCGGGCGAGGTTCAGGCGCCGAACGCCGCCTGAAGACGTCCAAATTGGGACAAGACTGGATTGAGCCGGGTCGGTTCGTCCGCGTCGATGTACATGCGACGGTCCAAATGCCGCACCCGCTCGTACAGCCGTTCGGAGCGGTCGAGCAGGTCCAGAAGCCCTTCGGGAAGCTCCTCGATGGTGGCGCCGCGACAAATGTCCTCGGCGCCCAGGCGATAACGTTCCTCCCGCGCGCCCTCGGGGGCCATGTCGCCTTCGCGCACCGCGCGCTGCACCAGCAGCCAGGAGGCGACCTGCATCAGCCGCGTCGTAAGGCGCATGCTTTCAGCCGCATAGGCCAGGGCGGCGTTGCGCGACAAAAGCTTGGATTCCTGCCGGCCCACGCCATCGAGATAGCTGGCGGTCTCCTCGACCAGATCCATGCCTTCCTGGAAGGTCCGGTCGAAAAGCTCCGACCGCGCAAAGTCGGTCACGACATCCGCACGCCAGGCTCCCATCGCCACGATGCTATCGGTCATGAACCCACCAGCCCTTTAAATCTTCGCCCGCGGATCAATCGGGACGCCGCCGCCACCGGCCTGCAACGCCCATGCCAAACGTAACGCCCTGTTATCCTTGACGGGTCTTTACGTTCGGTTAGCCGCCTGACTCAGCCCGGCTTGGAGAATAGCGCGTCGGCCGCCGCGCGGCCCGCGCGCTTGCGCTCAATCTGGGCACGGCACCTGGCGACTTCCGCTTCAAGGGCCGCGATGCGCTCTTCCAGCTCGCCGACGGCGTAAAGCTCCAGGTCTTCACGCATCGCCTCGGCCAACCGTTGACCGCGCAACATTCGCGGCTCTGAAGGTTCGTCCATCGCGTCCTCCCTTTGCGGGCCTTCCTTCGGCGTCTATCTGGGAAGTCTACGCGTAAAACCGGCCGGAGGGCGCCCCTGTGACTGAGACCATGACCGCCATTGCTGTGGAAGGCGGGCGCGGACCTGCGGAAAACCTGAAGGCCGAGACTATCGCGCGGCCGGTTCCCGGTCCCGGCCAGATCCTGATCAAGGTCGAGGCCGCCGGGATAAACCGCCCCGACCTGGTCCAGCGGATCGGCGCCTATCCGCCGCCGCCCGGCGCGCCCGACACGCTCGGCCTGGAGGTCGCCGGCGAGGTCGTGATCCCCGCCGGGCGCTGGAAAGCCGGCGACAAGGTCTGCGCCTTGCTGGGCGGCGGCGGCTACGCCCAGTACGCCGTGTGCGACGCCCGCCACGCCCTGCCGATCCCGCAGGGGCTGAGCCCGCTGGAAGCTGCGGCCCTGCCCGAGACCGTCTTCACCGTCTTCGCCAATGTGTTCGAGCATGGCGGCCTGAAGGCCGGCGAGACCCTGATGGTCCACGGCGCGACGTCCGGCATCGGGACGACCGCGATCCAGATGGCCAAGGCCGCCGGCGCCCGGGTCATCGCCACCGGCCGCGGCGCCGACAAGGCCGCCGAGGCCAAGCGCCTGGGCGCCGATATTAGCGTCGACGTGACCCAGGAGGACTTCGCCCAGGTCGCCAAGGAGGCCGGCGGCGTCGACGTCATCCTCGACATGGTCGGCGGCGATTACTTCTCGAAGGGCCTGGACGTCCTCAAGACCGGCGGCCGCATTGTCTTCATCGCCGCGCTCGGCGGCGGCGAGGTGGCCCTGCCGATCTTCAAGATCATGCAGAAGCGCGCGGTCATCACCGGCTCGACCCTGCGGCCCCGCGACGCCGACGAAAAGGCCCGCCTGGCGGCCGAAGTCGAGAAGGTCGTCTGGCCGTGGATCGCCCAGGGCAAGCTGCGCCCCCTGGTGGACAAGACCTTCCCGCTCGAAGACGCCGCCGCCGCCCACGCCTTCCTGGAAGGCGGGGCGCACGTCGGCAAGGTGATGCTGACGGTCGGCTAGGCCTCTACTGGGCGGCGCCGGCCTCGAAGGCCGCACGCCGCTCCTCCGTCATCCGCGCACGCTCGGCCCGCATCTCCGGATCCCAGGACTGCCGCGCGCCGACGAACAGGCCGCCGTCGACCATCAGGTGGACGCCGGTGACGAAGGCGCTCTCGTCCGAGGCGAAGAACAGGGCCGCATTGGCGATGTCCAGCGGCTGGCCCGCCTTGGCGATCGGCTGGGTGTCGGGCGCGGTCTGGGCCATGGATTGCTTGATCATGGTCGCCAGGCCAGGCGGCACGTTTTCCGGCGGCGTGAAGATGTTCGTCAGGATGAGGCCCGGGCAGATCGCATTCACCCGAATGCCGTCCCGCGCCAGGTCTGCGGCGGCCACGCGTGTCAGGTGGATCACCCCGGCCTTGGCCGTCGAATAGGCGATCGGGCCATAGCCCGCCGCTGTTCCCGCGATGGAGGCGGTGTTGATGATCGAGCCGCCGCCGCGCGCCTTCATGTGCGGGATGGCGTAACGAATCCCAAGGGCGACCGAGCGCAGCAGCAGGTTGTGACTGAAGTCCCAGGCCTCGCCGGTCATGTCCTCCATGCGGTTGGGAGAGCCGCCGGCCCCTGCGTTGTTGAAAAGGACGTCCAGCGCGCCGAAACGCTCGGCTGCGCCGTCCATCAGCGCCTGGATCTGGCTCTCCTGCAGCACATCGCAATGCTGGTAGGCGACCTGGCCGTCGAAGCGATCGGCCAGCGCCTTGCCGGCGGCGTCGTCGATGTCTCCGACGAGGACCCGCGCCCCCTCCTCGACGAACCGCTCCACCGCGCCCAGCCCGATACCGGAGCAACCGCCCGTAATCACCGCCACCCGTCCGTTGAGACGTCCCACTGAAAACCTCCCGCTCTCACCGACGCCTCACGATCGGGCGCTTTGGGGGAAGCATGTGGCCACCGCTGGCAAAAATCGAGGCCATGCGGCGAAGATTACGCGTCGCGCCACCGCCACCTTTCCTTGTGCACCGCAAAACCGATCGCCATCCAGAGATGCGCAATCCCTGGTTTCGTAAGGCGCTCGCACCCAGACCTTTATTTCGAATCTAAATCCCGCAACGCAACATTTCTCCAAGAAAGGTTGGCGTTATGCGCGAGTGTTGACGGCGTCGGTTTCGTACCGCACCTTCGAAATACGCGCAGCCATAGCGCGATGAAAGAAGTCAGGGGAGGTTTCTGCTCATGAGTCCGAGAGTGCGTCTCTGCGCCGCCAGCGCGGCGTCGGTGCTGGCCTTCGTCAGTCAGGCCCAGGCCCAGACGGCCGGCCACACCACCCTTATCGAAGAACTCGTCGTCACCGCCGAAAAGCGCGAGCAGAGCCTGCAGGACGTGCCGGTCGCCGTCTCGGCCTTCACCTCCGAGAAACGCGAGCTGATCGGCATCACCACGGTCACCGACATGACCAACTACACGCCGGGCCTGACCTATTCGAGCGGGACTGACCGCATCACCCTGCGCGGCATCGGCCGGTTGACCAACAACCTCGCCTCCGAGCCGGGCGTGGCGAACTATTCGGATGGGGTCTATTCGTCCTCGACCGTCACCGCCGGGGCCTCGCCGCTCTTCATCCAGCGGGTGGAAGTGCTGCGGGGACCACAAGGCACGCTCTACGGCCGGAACTCGATCGGCGGGGCCATCAACGTCATCTCGAAACGGCCCGACGACACCTTCGGCGGCGAGGTCCGCGTCACTGTCGCCAATTACGACCGCCAGGTCTACGAGGGCATCGTCTCGATCCCCCTCGCCGAGGGCCTGCGCACCCAGTTCAGCGCCTCGCGCATCGACCAGGACGAAGGGTTCTTCAAGAACCTCGCCGGCGGCCCTGACGAGGGCGAGATCCGCGAGCAGAACAACTTCGAAGGCCAGCTAGAGGCCGACCTGGGAGACGACGTCACCGTCTGGCTGAAATATGGCCAGGGCCAGTACAACAACCGCGCCGCGCCCGGCGGCCGAGGCGGCGGCTCGTTCGCTCCGCCCGAACCCTCGCTCTTCGGCCTGGGATCGCTGTCGCCGAGCGCCAGTTACGGCTTCGTCGGCGGCGTCAACCTGAACGCCCTGGGCCCGGTGCGGGGCAATGCTGTGCTGGAAAGCAACGACGTCTGGGCTTTTTCGTCGAACATCCCCAACGAGAACGATCTGGAAAACCAGTATCTGACCGCCGAGGCGTCGTGGAACCTCTCCGGCGCCCAGCTCAAATACATCGGCGGCTACGCCAAGTACGACTACGAGCTGACCACCGACTACGACAACACCGCAGTGATGTCCTACCAGGTGCCGCTGGCCCCCGGCGGCCGCTGCGCCCAACTCGCCCTGATCGGCGCCTGCCGCCCGCTCACCGTCAACCCGAACGTCGCCTCGGTCTACGAAGAGCACAAGAAATGGTGGAGCCACGAGATCAACCTCGCCTCCACGACCGAGGGCCCGCTGCAGTGGATCGTCGGGGCTTTCTACTACCGCGAGAACTACACCCAGCCGGTGACCCTCACCCTGCCCGACCAGGTCCAGTTCGCGACGCCCTTGGGCGGCGCGCCCAATCCGCAGCGGATCGTCTACTACACCAACCAGGACATGGAGATGACCAGCAAGGCGGCCTTCGCCCAGATCGACTGGTCGTTCGCCGAGACCTTCAAGCTCACCGCCGGCCTGCGCTACACCAAGGACGAGAAGTCGGGGACCGAGGAGACGCGGCAACTCTGCTTTGGCCTGCCGTCCTGCCTTGCCGCGGTGGCGCCGCTGTTTGGCGTGACCCCGGCCAACGCCAACATCCCTCAACTCGGCTCGCTGACCCCGGTGCTGGACATCACCAACTCCGTGGCCGCCGGGACGCCTCCCGCCGGCTCCACCGATCCGCAGAAGGGCGTGGTCGGCCCCGCCGTCACCGACCCGCTTACCGGGGTGCGCAGCCGCCGGCTGGCCGACAGTTGGGACGCCTGGACCGGAACGCTCGGCCTGGAGTGGAAGCCCGACACCGACACCCTGGCCTACGCCAAGTACAGTCGCGGCTATAAGGCAGGCGGCTTCAACAGCGGCACCATCCAGGCCTATCCGGAGACCGACGCCGAGACCGTCGACGCGTACGAACTGGGGCTCAAGAAGGATTGGACGCCCAGGCTCCAGACCAACATTTCGCTGTTCTACTACGCCTACGACAAGGCGCAGGTGCCGGTGCAGTACCAGCCCGACACCGGCCCGCGCGTCTCGCTGTTCTTCAACATCCCCAAGTCGATCTCGCAGGGGATCGAACTGGAGACCACCTGGGCGCCGATCGACAACCTGCGCATCCTCTTCAACTACGCCTATCTGGACGCCCATATCGACGAGGCCTGCTGCATCTCCGATCCGGACGACCCAACCGCCAGCCTGCCCACAGCCCATCCGGCCGGACCGCCCGGCGCCGTCGACGCGCCGACCGGCCTGCCGACGCGCGCCCAGGATGTCTCCGGCCAGAAACTGCCGCTGTCACCCAAGCACAAGGTGGCCCTGAACGCGCTCTACACCTGGCAGTTCGGCCACGGCGCCCTCACCGGCTCCGCCAGCTACCTATGGCGGGACGAGGTCTACGCCTCGATTTTCAACAGCGAGGCGAACCGCGCGCCCAGCCGCGACCAGATCGACCTGCGGCTCACCTGGACGGACGCCGCCGACCGCTACTCCATCGTCGGTTACGTGCAGAACCTGGCGGACGATGATGATTTCGAGACCCTCACCGCCAGCCGCAACTCGCTCGGAAACATCTACCAGACCTTCGTGATGTCGCCGCCACGCACCTACGGCGTCCAACTCCAGTACAGGTTCTAATTGTCGGCATGGAGAGGGCGTCGCCGCCCAGGCGCGCCCTCACATCACGGGAATGTTTCAAGAACACGGGTCACATTGCCGCGGAATTCGATACATCGACTTGTTTTACCTGATACTTTTTGTGTCGATCCTGCAAAACGAAAGGCGTTGACGATAGGGGAACCCTCCCGCACGATTTAGCCGAATAGGTTCCGGGCGCAGCCAGGCTTCAAGTCTTCGGTCTGCCCCGGCATAAATTGGCGGCCGCGCATCATACTCGCGCGGCGGGAGGAATATTTTGTTACGCGGCCACTACTCGCCGGACCTTTGCGGCGCAATCGCGCGCCACGCTTGCAAGCCGTCCGTCCGATGACCGCACGTCCTCCCCTCTCCCTGGCGACCAAGCTGCTCTATGCGGTCGGATCGGTCGCCAACGCGGTAAAGCTTCGCGGCCTCTCCACCTTCCTGATGCTGTTCTACAATCAGGTGGTGGGCCTGCCGCCCCAGACCGTGACCTTCGTCCTGATGGTCGCCCTGGTTTTCGACGCCATCGTCGACCCGCTGATCGGCCAGATCTCCGACAACTTCAAGTCGCCGCTGGGCCGCCGCCATCCGTTCATGTACGCGGCCGCCCTGCCGGTCTCGATCGCGTTCTTCATGCTCTGGAATCCGCCACAGGGCTGGAGCGACGGGCAACTCGTCGTCTACCTGCTGGCCTGCCTGCTCACGGTTCGGCTGTTCGACACCTTCTTCGAGCTGCCGCACTCCACCCTCGCCCCGGAACTGGCCAAGGACTACAACGAGCGCACCAGCCTGATCTCGCTGCGCATGCTGTTCGCGGTGATCGGCGGCCTCGGCATGACGGTGCTGGCCTATCAGGTCTTCCTCAAGGAGAACCCCGACGGCAGCGGCGGCGTCCTCGCCCGTGACGGTTACCTAGCCTATTCGGCCTGTGCGGCGATCCTGATCTTCGTCTGCATCCTCGTCTCGACGGCGGGCACCCAGAGCCAGATCCCCTATCTGCGCACGCCCCCCAACCGGAAGATCACCTTCAAGGCCATGGCCAAGGAGGTCGCGGCCACCCTGAACAATCGGGCCTTCGTCGTCGCGACCCTCACCAGCATGTTCATCGCCGTCGCCGCGGGCGCGCGGAACGGGCTGGAGATCTATTTCGGCCTCTATTTCTGGGGCCTGACCCAGTCGCAACTTGCCGGCCTCGTGACCATCAGCGTCGCCGGCAGCGCCCTCGGCGTGCTCATGGCCCCCAAGGTCGGCAAACGCCTGGGCAAGAAGCACGGCGCGCTGGTCATGTTCGCCAGCGCGCTGCTGGTCGGGGTCAGCCCGGTCGTGCTGCGCCTGCTTGGGATGATGCCCGCCAACGGCACCGGCCTGCTCTATGGCCTGCTGGTGGTCGAGACCTTCGTCAACACCGCCCTGGCCGGCGGCACGGGCGTGCTTCTGGTTTCGATGACCGCCGACGTGATCGAGGACGCCGAGGTCAAGACCGGCCGCCGGTCCGAGGGCCTGCTGATGAGCGCCGACAACCTCTTCAAGAAGATGGTCTCGGGCGTGGGCGTGTTCATTTCCGGCGCAGTTCTCGCCTTCATCCAGTTCCCCGAGGGCGCCAAGCGCGGCCAGGTCGATCCGGAGATCATCCATAATCTGGGCCTGATCTACATCCCGACCGTCTTTGTCCTCTACGGCCTCGGCATCGTGGCCCTCAGCGCCTTCAACATCGACAAGGCCAAGCACGAGGACAATCTGCGGCGGCTGGCCGAGCTCGCCGACGAAGCCGGGATCGACGAAGAAGCCGGGGCCGTCCCCGGAACCGCCGGGGGCGCTGCGCCCCTCGGCTTGAAAGCTTGAAGCAAGGGCGCTCGACATGACTACCGCCGATCTCGCAGGCCTGCCGCCGCGCCCGCCCATCACGCTCAAGACCAAGACGCTCTACGGCTTGGGCGCCGCCGCCAATATCATCAAGCAGCGGGGCATCACGACCTTCCTGCTGCTGTTCTACAACCAGGTGGTGGGCCTGCCGCCGGCCATGGTGTCGACGGCGATCATGTTCGCCCTGATCTTCGACGCTTTCGTGGACCCGCTGGTCGGCCAGATCTCCGACAACACCCGCACCCGCTGGGGCCGGCGCCACCCGTTTATGTACGCCGCGGCGGTCCCGGTCTCGATCGCCTTCTACCTGATCTGGAATCCGCCAGTCGGGTGGGAGAACGAGGCGCTGTTCATCTACATGCTGGTGTGCCTGCTCACGATCCGGCTGTTCGACACCTTCTTCGAGCTTCCGTCGTCGGCCCTGCTGGCCGAACTCACCCAGGACTATAACCAGCGAACCAGCATGATCGCGATCCGCTCGTTCTGCGGGGTCGCCGGAGGGCTGGTCATGCAGCTCCTAGTCTATCAGGTGTTCCTCAAGAAGAACGCGGACGGCACCGGCGGGCTGCTTGAGCGCACCGGCTGGCACACCTATTCGGTGGTCGCGGCGATCACGATCTTCACGATCATCCTGATCTCGTCGGCCGGGACCCACCACCAGATCCCCTATCTGGCCAAGCCGCCGAAGCGGAAAATCACCCTGCCGGCCATGGTCAAGGAAGTGGCCGCCACCCTGAACAACCGCTCCTTCGTCGCCCTGACGATCTCCGGGATGTTCATGAACGTGTCGCTCGGCCTGAAGGGGGCCCTGGAGCTTTACTTCAACCTCTACTTCTGGGGCCTGACCCAGGGCCAGCTCGCCATCCTGACGGTGACCGGCGTCGTGGCCAGCGTCATCGGCGTGACCATGGCGCCCAAGATCGCCGCCAAGCTCGGCAAGCGGATGGCCGCCATCACCATGTTCTTCGGCGCCGTCATCGCCCTGCTGCTGCCGATCGGCCTGCGCATCATCGGCGTCATGCCGGCCAACGGAACCAATCTTCTGTTCGGCATCCTGATCATCGACTTCATGGCCAATGGCGCCATGGCGATCATGACCGGCGTCATGCTGCAGTCGATGATCGCCGACGTGGTCGAAGACAGCGAGGTCAAGACCGGCCGCCGCTCGGAGGGCCTGCTGTTCTCGGCCGACAATCTCTTCAAGAAGATCGTCTCGGGCGTCGGCGTGTTCGTCTCGGGCGTGCTGCTGGCCTACGTCGCCTTCCCGCAAGGGGCCAAGCCGGGCCAGGTCGATCCGGAAATGCTGCGCAATCTGGCGCTGATCTATCTGCCGACCATCGGCGCGTTCTACGCCGTCGCCATCACCTGCCTGTTCCTCTACCGGATCGACCAGACGACCCACGAGGAAAACCTGCGCAAGCTGCAGGAGGGCGCCGTCGAGGCCCGGACCACGGATGCGCAGATCGAAAGCGGCAGCCCGGCCGCGCCCGGCCCCGCCGGCGACCTCAGCCCGGTCACGCCCAGGCCCTGATCTCTAGTTGTGGCTTAAACGGCCGCTTGCCACGGCCGCATTCGTACCGAATATTCGAAGTCTGAGCCGGGCGACAGACCCGGCCTGACCTAGGGAGGAGCGGATGCAGAAGCCGCCCGGTCGGCTCGGCCGTTCGACGAAGCTGCTCTACGGCTTCGGCTCGATCGCCTACGGGGCCAAGACCCAGCTGATGGGTCTGCTGCTCCTGTTCTACAACCAGCTCGTCGGGCTGCCCGCGCAATGGGTCAGCTTGGCGCTGGCGATCTCGGTGACCATAGACGCGATCTGGGATCCGCTGATCGGTCACTACTCCGATAACCTACGAAGCCGGTGGGGCCGCCGCCATCCGCTGATGTACGCCTCGGCGATCCCCCTCGCGATCACCTTCGTCATGCTGTTCAATCCGCCGCGCGACTGGTCAGAGCCGGCGCTGTTCGCCTATCTGCTGGTGATGATCCTGGTCGTCCGGCTGGCGATCAGCTTCTACGAAATCCCAAGCTCGGCGCTCGCGCCCGAGCTGGCCCCCGACTATCACGAGCGCACCAGCCTGCTGAGCTATCGCTGGCTGTTCGGCACCTTGGGCTCGGCGGCCGCGGCCATCCTCGCCTACGCCGTTTTCCTGAAGGGCACCAAGGCACAGCCGATGGGCCAGCTCAATATCGACGGCTACCTGCCCTATGCCGCGACCGTCGCGGTGGTGATGCTGGTCTCGATCGTCATTTCGACGGCGGGCACTCACCACCGCATCCCCAGCCTGCACCAGCCACCGTCCCGAAAGACCTCGTTGGGCGAACTGGCCCGCGAAGTGCGCGAGACGCTGTCCAACTGGAACTTTGGCGTCGCCGTCATAGCCGGCGTGTTCTCGGGAATGTCGATGGGCCTGATGAGCGGGCTCTACATCTACTTCGCCACCTACTTCTGGGAGCTTCCCTCCTCCGACCTCCTGCTGCTCACCTTCGCCACCCTGGTCGCCTCACCGCTGGCGGCCATGCTGGCGCCCTGGCTCTCGCGGCGCTGGGGCAAGAAGCGGGCCTGCATGAGCCTGTTCTTCGCAGCGGTCGCCTTCAACGCCGCGCCGATCGCCGCCCGCCTAGCCGGCATCATGCCCGAGAACGGCACGGACCTGTTGGTCGGCATCCTGCTGGCCGACCGCCTGATCACCGGGGTGCTCAGCACCGGCGGCTTCATCATCGTCTCCTCGATGTTCGCCGACATCGTCGAGGAGAGCCAGGTGAAGACCGGCCGTCGCTCCGAAGGCCTCCTGATGAGCGCGGACAACCTGCTGCAGAAGGTGGTGACCGGCCTGGCCACCATCCTTCCCGGCCTTGTGCTGGCCGCGATCCACTTTCCCGAAAAGGCGCGGCCCGGGGCGGTAGATTCCGCGATCCTCCAGCAACTCGCCATGATCTACCTGCCGCTCACCGTGGTGATGAGCCTGGCCTCGATCTTCACCTGGAAGTTCTATCGTATCGACGCGGACGCCCACGCCCGCGCCCTGGCGACCATCGGCGAAGCGGCGGCCAGCGCCGAAGCCGCCCGCGAGACCGCTGGGTTCGACACCCCGCCGCCCGAAAGCGGAGCGGCCATCGCCCCGCCCGGGCTCGCACCGAGGACAGCGCCGTGACCCAGCCTCGTCTCAGCGTCAGCTCCAAGCTCTTCTACGGCGCCGGATCGGTCGCCTTCGGGGTCGCCACCCTGGGACTCTCGTCGGCGGTCCTTCAGCCCTATCTCAACCGGGTGATCGGCTTGCCGGCGCTCTAGGTCGGCACGGCCATCATGGCCACCCTGATCCTCGACGCCTTCATCGACCCGGCCATCGGCCAGTGGTCCGACCGCCTGCGCACGCGCTGGGGCCGGCGCCACCCGCTGATGTACGCCGCCGCGCCCCTGGTGGCGGCGAGCTGCATCGCGTTCTGGAATTCGCCCGACTGGCCGCGGGAGATGCTCGGCTTCTACCTGATCGGCATGCTGGTGCTGCTGCGGCTCTGCGTCAGCCTCTACGAAGTGCCCAGCCAGGCCCTCGCCCCCGAACTGACCAGCGACTACCACCAGCGCACCAGCCTCTTCAGCTACCGCTTCTTCTTCGGCGTGGTGGGCGGCTTTGGAATGAACGTGGTGCTCTACCAGGTCTTCCTGAGCCCCCAGAACGGCGGCATCCTCAACCGCGAGGCCTATGGCCAGTATGGCGTGCTGGCCGGCGCCGTGATGGCCGCCTCGATCCTGGTCTCGGCGATCGGCACGCACCGCCACGTCCCGCGCCTGGCCGCACCGCCGCCGGGAAAGGCCGAGCTCGGCCAGCTCCTGCGCGAGATCGGCGGCACGCTGTCCAACCGGTCCCTGGTGGTGGTGATGATCTCGGGCCTGTGTTCGGGCGTCGCCTCGGGCATGACCAACGCCCTGAGCCAATACTTCTACATCGAGTTCTGGGGCCTGACCGCGGCCCACATCTCCTACTTGGCGCTGGCGGCTGTGCTCGCCTCGATCGCCGGGGTGGCGATCGTCAACCCGACCTCACGGGCCTTTGGAAAGAAGGCCGCGATGATCGGCCTCTTTTCGGTGGCCACCGTCACGGCGGCGATGCCGATCCTGCTGCGCCTGCTGGGGCTGATGCCGCCGAACGGCTCGCCATGGGTGTTCGCGATCCTCTGGGGCGACGCGCTGCTGGCCACGACCCTGGCCATATCCGGCTTCATCATCATTTCCTCGATGGTCGCCGACATCGTGGAGGATGCGGCCGTGAAGACCGGCGTGCGTTCGGAAGGCCTGCTGTTCGCGGCCAACGGCCTGCTGCCCAAGTTCACCGCCGGGATCGGCGTCTTCCTCTC